>NZ_JBHXME010000141.1:0-29479 GCF_042721125.1 Streptomyces sp. NPDC058469 | reverse complement strand
CGGTTGCTCCGGCCGGCCCGCAGTCACCTTCCAGGCCGCCGCCGAAGGATTTCGTGAGCCGGGAGGAGAGCACACGAGCACGGCCGTACGACTGCTCATCCGGCAGCAGGGACACCTCGCCCCTGCCTCACCGCCTCCCCTGCCCGCGCTGCCTCACACGGCCATCGGCCGGTCGTACGGCCCTATGGGCGCCGGGAGTTGGGAACTTCCCGTCAGATAGCGGTCGACGGCCGCCGCCACCGCCCGTCCCTCCGCGATCGCCCACACGATCAACGACTGCCCGCGCGCCGCGTCCCCCGCGACGAACACCCCGCGCGCGCTCGTCGCGAAGTCCGCGTCCCGGGTGATCGTGCCGCGCGGTGCCATCGCCAGCCTCAGCTGATCGATGAGCCCGTCCGCCCGGTCGGGCCCGGAGAACCCGAGGGCGAGCAGCACGAGATCGGCGGGCAGGCTGCGTCCGGAACCCTCCAACGGGCGGCGCCCCGCGTCGACTTCGACCAGGTGCAAGGACCGCACGCGCCCGTCCCCGTCACCCTCGAAGTGGAGCGTCGACGCCGCGAACAGCCGCGCGTCCGCGTGCGCCGCCGGCGCCGTCCCCAGATCCCGCGCCTCCTCGTGCGCGGCCGAGAGCCGATAGATCTTCGGATACGTCGGCCAGGGCTCCGCGTCCTCGTCGCGCTCGGCGTCCGGCTGGGCGTAGATGTCCAACTGGCTGACGGACGCGGCCCCTTCACGCACCGCGGTGCCGAGACAGTCGGCCCCCGTGTCGCCGCCGCCCACGATGACGACATGCTTCCCGGCGGCGGACAGGGGAGAGGCCGCCAAGTCCCCTTCACATACCCGGTTGGCCAGCGGCAGGTACTCCATCGCCTGGTGGATGCCGGTCAACTCCCGCCCCGGAACGGCCAGTTCACGCCACGCCGTCGCTCCCGTGGCGATCACCACCGCGTCGTAGCGCGCCCGTAGTTCGGCCGCCCCGATGTCCCGCCCGACCGTCGTCGACGTACGGAACTTGGTGCCCTCGGCCCGCATCTGTTCCAGCCGCCGTTCGAGATGCCGTTTCTCCATCTTGAACTCGGGGATGCCGTACCGCATCAGGCCGCCGAGCCGGTCGTCCCTCTCGTACACGGCGACCGTGTGCCCGGCCCGCGTCAACTGCTGTGCCGCGGCGAGGCCGGTGGGCCCGGAGCCGATCACCGCGACGGTCCGTCCGGACAACCGGTCCGGTGGTCTCGGTGGCGCGAAACCGTCGGTCCAGGCGCGGTCGGCGATGGCCACTTCGACGTTCTTGATGGTGACGGCGGGTTGGTTGATGGCGAGCACACACCCCGCCTCGCACGGCGCCGGGCACAACCGCCCGGTGAATTCGGGGAAGTTGTTCGTCGCGTGCAACCGATCGCTCGCCGCACGCCAGTCGTCCCGCGAGACAAGGTCGTTCCACTCGGGGATCAGGTTGCCGAGCGGGCAGGCGTCGTGGCAGAACGGGACGCCGCAGTCCATGCAGCGGTCCGCCTGCTTGGTCACGATCGGCAGCAGCGCGCCTGGGACGTACACCTCGTCCCAGTCCCGCACCCGTTCCTCGACGGGCCTGCGGGGCCACTCCTCGCGCGGAGTGGTCATAAAACCCTTGGGATCGGCCATGGCCGTCTTCCTTGCGTCCGCGTACGACAGGCCGTGCGTCATCGGGCGGCACTCTTTCAGCCACGATAAGGCCCCGCGGCCGGGCGCGCAGAGTGGGCGAGACGGCTTTCTCGACGGCTTTCTCAAGGGGTTCTGTGGGCCCTCACCAGCCCTCGCTCAGGTGATCATGGGGTTTCTCTCAGGTGAGGGCCAGCATGTACACCAGCGCGGCGGCCGCCGAGGCGATCGCGCGGACGTGATTCCACATCGTCCACTCGCGTACGTACGACGGCCAGTACGCGGCGGCCTCCGGTGTGCCCGGGTCCAGCTTCAGCAGCGCCTCGTTGCGGGGCACGTTCGCGACGAGGGTCAGCCCGAACGACCCGAACAGATACAGCGCGCTGCCCAGCAGCAACTCCACGGTCCCCTGATCCGGCCACAGCACGAAGGTCACCACCGCGATCACCGCGCACACCACCGCGGCACCGGCGAACAGCAGCATGAAGGCGGGCGTCATCGCCGCCGTGTTGATCGCGTTCATCGCGGCGACCCCCTGCGCGGGCGGCAACTCGGCCAGCCCCCGCATGACCAGCACGGAGAAGGCACAGAACACCCCGGCCATCACCCCGGTCGCGAGCACCCCCAGAACCGTCAGTGTGAAATACGGTTCACCGATCATGCCGACACCAACTCCCGCCCGTAGAGCCGAGATCCTGCCCACCACCAACCACCGGGACAAGTCAAACCCGTCCCTGACCGGGTAACCATGGCCGAGAATCGCCGGGGCATACGCGAACGTCCACGACACCCTCCGGGCCACCGACGGCCCGCTGGGCAACCGGGTTCGCCGCCCTCCTCGCCAGGCCTTCCCGCCGCTCTCCTCACCCGGCCTCCGCGTTCGCCCGGACATCTGCCCCCGCCTCCGCCTTCGCCCGAACCCCGCCCTCCCGCCACCCCCGAAGTACCGCTTCCACCCTCACCGAGATCCGCCGCCGCGCCTCATGTCGTGGCACCCCACTCATCAGCAACTGGTCGTAGGGCGTGTCCACATGCCGTACGGAAGCCGCCACCGCCGAGACCACCGCACCCTCGGACAACGCCTGCCCCGCCGCACTCCGCCCCACCCGCCCGCTGCCCCGCGCCGAGGCATGTACGGCGACGGCCCGGGCCCGAGCGTCCGGGCAGCCGGGGAACAGGCGTCGTATCTCCGCCGCGAACGCCTCCGTGAACCGCACGTCCTCCGCGGCCCGCCGCTCCGCGTCCCGCGCCCGGCGTCGCCGTCGTGCCTCCGCGTCCGCGAGGCACCGCTCCTCGGCCCGCGCGAGCCCCGCCTCCTCGACGAGGACGCCCTGCCGCTCGTACCGGCTCCGGCGCCGGTCGAACCGCACGACCACCGCCGACAGCGCACTCTCCTCCCGCGCCCTGCGCGTCAGCGCCGTGTCGCCGCGCGGCAGGAACACCAGATGCCCGAGATCCATGCAGTCGAGACACCGCGGCACTCCGCCCTCGACGACCAGCAACGGCAACGGTCCCCGACGACACTCGGCACAGTGCCGTTTCCTGAGCGGTTGGACAACGAGCAGTCCACTACGGGGCGGTGGAGTCGCGAGCGGTGCCGTACGAGCCATGCGAGAAGCATTCCCTTCTGCTGCGCGCCTCTCTCCTATCTCTCCTCCGCCCCTCTTTCCTCCGTCCTCCGCACCCCGCGCGGAACGAACACCGACACGCGCGTACGGTGCCGGGTCGGCGTCCCGATCTCGTCGAGCACCGCCACGGCCAGGTCCGCGTACGACAGCCCGGGCGCACCCTCCGGCACCCGCTCGTCGCCCAGGCGATGCCGCCCGGTGCGAGGGGCGTCCTGTTCCAGCCCGCCACCCGGGGTGAGCATCACCCAGTCCACCGACGTGCTCTCGCCCGCCTCCCGCAGGCGCCGCAGGCCGGCCGTGTGGGCCAGCGCGAACGGCCGTATCCCCGGCGGAAACGCCGAGGGGTCGTCCATCACCGGCCGCCCGTCCGCCCCGAGGAGGTCCGCGAACAGTCCGACGGCGACGAGCCGCCGCACCCCTGCCGCGGCCAGCCCCTCCAGCAACGCGTCCGCCGCCTTGACGAAGAAGCCGGGATCGAGCGAGCCGAACCCCTGCTCGGGCCCGCTGAACGGCGACACCGCGTGCACGGCACCGACCGCCCCGCCCGCGACCGCCCGCACCGACCCCGCATCGGTCACATCACCCCGCACGACCGAGACGCCCTCCACCGCGAGGTCCGCGTACCGCGCCGGATCCCGCACCACGGCGACCACCTCGTACCCACGCCCGAGCGCCTCCGCCGTGACGGCCCGCCCCGCCCGGCCGCCAGCCCCGAGAACCACGATCCCGCTCATGCCCAACTCCCTTGTCCGGCAGCGTCGTTCGCCGCCCGACCTGCACGTTAGGTACCTGAGGCCCGGTTACTTCAACGGTACCGGCGCTAGCCTCGACGGATGACCGACGCGACGGACGCCGTACGGCAGGAACCGCTCGACCCCGACATGTTCGACCCCGTCTGTCCCTCCTCCGCGATGCCTTTCAGGGTGGGCGACAAGTGGACCGGCATGATCGTCCGCTGCTTGGAAGGCGGCCCGCGTCGCTTCACCGAACTCCGCATACCGCTCAAGGCCGTTACCCCCAAAGTCCTCAGCGAGACCCTGCGCGCCATGGAACGCGACGGCCTGCTGACCAGGACCGCGTACGACGAGAACCCGCCGCGCGTCGAATACGCCCTCACCTCCCTCGGCCGCAGCCTCGTCCCTCTCCTCGACGCCGCCCGCGCCTGGAGCGAAACCCACCTCCCGCACCTCCTCGCGGCCCGCCGGAGCCACCGGCGCGACGCACCCTGATCGTGGTCTGCCGCATCATGGGCCCTGTGCGACTGGAAGCGATCACCTGGGACCGGCTCGGCGACCTCCTCGCCGAGCGTCTGCTCGACCTGAAGCCGGCCGACGGCAGCCCCTGGCCGCGCGTCGCCTTCGACGGCGCCCCTGCGGCCCGCCCCGGCGACCTCGCCGAGCGCGTCTCGGAGGCGCTGCGCATACGCGGCCGCTCCTCGCTCGTCGTCGGCACCGAGGGCTTCCTGCGCCCCGCCTCGCTGCGTCTGGAGTACGGGCGCCAGGACGTCGAGTCGTACTACGACGGCTGGTTCGACACCGGTGCCCTGTGGCGCGAGGTCTTCGGCCCGCTCGAACCGGACGGCGACGGCCGCGTCCTGCCCGATCTGTGGGACCCGACCGCCGACCGGGCCACCCGCAGCCCCTACGTCCAACTCCCGCCCGGCGCCGTCCTATTGCTGCACGGTCCCTTCCTCCTTCGGCACTGGTTCCCCTTCGATCTGACCGTCCACGTCCTCCTCTCGCCGGGTGCCCTGCGCCGCCGTACCCCCGAGACCGAGCACTGGACCCTCCCCGCCTTCGAGCGCTACGAGGACGAGACCGACCCGGCCGGCACGGCGGACGTCCTGGTGCGCGCCGACGATCCACGTCATCCGGCGTGGAACGGCTGACCCCGACCGAGGGCCAGGCGATCCCGCTCAAAGACTTTTGCATGCGCGTGCATTTAGTTAGGGTGGGGGTATGACGACGACCTTCGACGACTCCGTCCGCTCTCTCCTCGATGGCAAGAACTTCGCCAACGTCGCCACTCTCCGTCCCGACGGCGCCCCGCAGACCTCGGTGGTCTGGATGAAGCGCGAGGGCGACACCGTGCTCTTCTCCTCCCTCGAAGACCGGCAGAAGGTGCGCAACCTCCGCCGCGACCCCCGCGTCAGCCTGTCGGTGTTCGACCTCGCCGACCCCTATACCTCGGTCGAGATCCGCGGCACCGCCGAGATCCTCCCCGACGAGGACAAACGGCTCCCGTACGACCTCTCGCACAAGTACCTCGGCGTCGACCCGCCCGCCGAGCGGGACGACCAGACGCGGGTGATCATCCGCGTCGTACCGCAGAAGATCGTGGGGTTCCAGGTCTGAGCGCCGTCCCGGATGGCTGGTACACAGGCGCACCGGAAGTCGCGACCGTCCGGGTGCGTTCCCCCGGCCGCGCGGCGAGAATGTAGGGCGCCGGGACTAGCGGAACGTTCTGTGCCGCGCCGGCCGTCCGGCACCGGGAGGTACTACATGACCACCGCCGGAGACATCATGCACCGGGGCGCCCAGTGGATCCCCGCCCATGAAACCCTGGACCGCGCCGCCCAGCTGATGCGCGAACTGGGCGTCGGAGCCCTGCCCATCAGCGACGAGAACGAACGGCTCTGCGGCATCCTCACCGACCGGGACATCGTCGTCGGCTGTGTGGCCATGGGCCACGACCCGGCCAAGATCACCGCCGGCGAGATGGCCAAGGGCACCCCACGCTGGATCGACTCCGGCGCCGATGTCGGCGAGGTGCTCCAGGAGATGCAGGGACACCAGATCCGCCGGCTTCCCGTCATCGAGAACAAACGCCTCGTCGGCATGATCAGCGAGGCCGACCTGGCCCAGCATCTGACGGAGGAGCAGCTCGCCGGGTGGGTCGAGAGCGTCTACGCCCGGAGCGGCATGCGCTGAACCGCCGGACGGTTCCGGTTCAGCGGTCGGCGTTCAGAGCCAGCCGTTGCGCCGGAAGCCCCGGTACAGCGCCAGACAGGCCACGGTTATCACGCCGATGACCAGGGGATAGCCGAACCGCCAGTGCAGCTCCGGCATGTGGTCGAAGTTCATGCCGTACACACCGCACACCATCGTCGGTACGGCGATCACCGCGGCCCAGGCCGTGATCTTCCGCATGTCCTCGTTCTGCGCGACCGTCACCTGGGCGAGGTGTGCCTGCAGAATCGAGTTGAGCAGTTCGTCGAAGGACGCGATCTGCTCCTTCGCGCGCAGCAGATGGTCGGAGACATCCCGGAAGTAGGCCTGTATCTCCGGTCCGATCACCCGCATCGGCCGGGTGGCGAGCTCCTCCAGCGGGCGGCTGAGGGGGACCACCGCCCGCTTCAGCTCCAGGAGTTCACGCTTGAGCTGGTAGATACGACCCGGGTCGGCCCGCGCGCCGTTCTCCGCGAACACGTCCGTCTCCACCTGGTCGATGTCCGCCTGCACCGAGTCCGTGACGCTCAGATAGTCGTCGACCACATGGTCCGCGATCGCGTGCAGCACCGCGGCCGGTCCCTTGGCGAGCTGTCGCGGGTTCGACTCCAACTCCTCACGCAGCGGCCCCAGTGAGCCGTGCCGCCCGTGCCGCACGGTGATCACGAAGTCGGCGCCGACGAACACCATGATCTCGCCGGTGTCCACGACCTCGCTCGTCGCCGTCAGCTTCTCGTGCTCGACGTAGCAGACCGTCTTGAACACCGCGAACAGCGTCTCGCCGTAGCGCTCCACCTTCGGGCGCTGATGCGCCTCGATCGCGTCCTCGACCGCCAGCGGGTGCAGGTCGAAGAGCTCGGCGATGCCCGCGAACTCCTCGTTCGTCGGCTCGTGCAGGCCGAGCCAGACGAAACCGTCGTCCTTCTTGCGCACCCGCTCCACGGTGTCCACCAGGTCGCCGGCGACCGGAACACGGACACCGTCCTGATACATGACGCACTTCACCACCGAGGAGCCCAGCGGTGACCGGGCGTGGTGGCTCAGGTCGACCCGCGGGTGCCGCCGGGCCAGCCGTGCCACCTTGCGGAGGCCGCCGACCCTGCCGAGGCCCGTGACCTTCCGAAGATTCCCTGCCATGGACATCCGGAACTCCTTGCGTGGATCCCCTCGCATCGCATTTCTGCGCCTTGGCGTGCCAGTTTGCCAGGCCGACGTGAGCCGTGGGTAAGCCTGTGGGAACGGAATCCTCCGCTTTGTTCCCGGCTGTGGATGAACCGGTGCACGGTCGTGGCAAGGGTGCGGTGGACCGGAGCTTCGCCCCTCCCGACAACCGGAGCGTCGCCTCCTGTCGACAAGCGGGGCAACTGGGATGATCGCGGCATGACGCGATCCGACGGGTATCTCCTCGACAACCGGCAGTCCGAGGCGGGACAGCGCTTCGACGCCTTCGCCACGCTCTTCGACCCCACGACGTTCCGGCACCTGGAGGGGTTCGGCGTCGGACCCGGCTGGCGCGTCTGGGAGGTCGGCGTCGGCGGCACCTCGGTGGTGTCCTGGCTGGCCAAGAGGGTCGGCCCGACCGGAAAGGTCGTCGCGACCGACATCGACACCTCGCAGGTCGCCTCGGCCGGCCGCCCGCCGATCGAGGTGCGCGTCCATGACGTCGGCGCCGAGGAGCCGCCGGGGGAGGGCTTCGACCTCGTGCACGCCCGGCTCGTCCTCGTCCATGTGCCGGACCGGGAACGGGCGTTGCACTCGATGATCAAGTCCCTGCGCTCCGGCGGACGCCTCCTGATCGAGGACGCCGACCCCGCCCTCCAGCCCCTGCTCTGCCCCGACGAGCACGGCCCCGAGCAGCAACTCGCGAACCGCCTCCGCCACGGTTTCCGCGAACTCCTCGCAGACCGCGGCGCCGACCTCTCCTACGGCCGCCGACTCCCGCGCCTGCTCCGCGAGGCCGGCCTGCGCCGGGTGGAGGCCGACGCGTACTTCCCGGTCACCTCACCTGCCTGCGCCGCGCTGGAATCCGCCACGGTCCGCCAGATCCGCGACCAACTCGTCACCGCGGGCCTCGCCACGGACGAGGACATCGACCGCCACCTGGCCAACGTCGCCTCCGGCACGATGGACTTGGCGACGGCTCCGATGATCTCGGCGTGGGGGCGGAAGGCGTAGGCGGGGGGCGGGAGTTGGCGCCGGGTGGGGTGGGGAGGCGGCTGCTCCGGGTGAGGGTGAGGGCCTCGGGCGCGGGTTCGCGCTCGGGGATGGTCGGGCGCGGCGCTATCCTCCAGGCAGGGGGCGGACGTTGGCGGGACGCACCTGTTTCCCGCACTCTTCCCGCGTCACTGTCCACTCCCGGTGCACCCAGCCGAGCCCCCGGTCGCGAACACCCCGTACGCCCGCCTGTCGACCGTGCTCCGGCCTGACGTAAGCCGCTGCTCCCGCCCCGCCCATCACGCCCGCCCCGGCGGCCGCCCCCCCACCCGTTCCACCGCCCGCGCCCCCGCCCGGCACCCCTCCCTCGCCGCGTCCTCCGGATCGGCGCCCGCCAGCAGCGTCGCGAGGAACGCCCCCGTGAAGGCGTCCCCCGCGCCCGTGGTGTCCTGGGGAACGGCCGGCTCGGCCGGTACGCGTGTGTGGACCGTGCCGGAGTGGGCGACCAGGGCTCCCTCGGCGCCCTGTTTGGTGACCACCAGGGGGACATGGCGGCTCAGCTTGGCCGCCGCGTCCGCCGGGTCGGGCAACCCCGTGAGCAGGCACGCCTCGTCACGGCTCGGCAGCAGGACGTCCACCCCCTCGACGAGCGCCAGGAAGCGGTCCACGCCCAGCTCCACCAGGAACCCCGCCGACGCCGGATCCAGACTCACCGGCACCCCACGCGCGCGTGCCGACTCCAGCGCTACGGCCACCAGCGCCCGGCTCGGCTCGGAGAACAGCAGATAGCCCGACAGATGCAGCCGTACGACGCCGTCGAGCAACGAGTCCGACCAGTCTCCGGGGTCGAGCCGCAGGGACGCGCCGCTGTCCGTGAGGAACGTCCGCTCGGCCGCCGCCCCCGTGTCGACCAGGCAGATCACCGTCCCGGTCGCCGCCTCCGGATCGACGACGAGACGGGGCCGTACCCCGGAGGCGACCAGTTCCCGCTCGTGCCACGCGGCCGAGTCAGCACCCACGCGACCGAGCAGCCGTACGTCCGCGCAGCCCCAATGGGCCGCCCAGCACGCCACGTTGGCGCCCGCGCCGCCCGGCACGGTGCGGATCGCGGCGGCGGTGTCGGTACCCGGTGCGAGCGGCCCCCGGTGCCGGGCGACGACGTCCGTGACGACGTCCCCGACGACCAGGAGGGCGCCGCCCGGCCCCGTCGTCACGCCTCGGCCCAGGCCGCCGCGATCCGCCCCGCCAGCCGTACGTTGCCGCGCACGGCCGCCAGGTTGGCGCTCAGCGAGGCACCGTCGGTGTGCTCCACCAGATAGCCGAGCAGGAACGGCGTGACCGCCTGCCCGGTGACGCCCTCCGCCTCGCACGCGTGCAGCGCGTCGGCGAGCACACGCGCGTGCAGCTCGGGATCCAACTGCTCGTCCTCGGGTACCGGATTGGCGACGATCAGCGACGACTCCGGGGCGTCGAGCGCGTCCTGCGCCCGCATCACGGCCGCGACCTGCTCGGGGGTCTCCAGCGTCCAGTCCACCGGATACCCCGAGTCGGAGAGGTAGAAGCCGGGGAAGCGGTCCGTGCCGTATCCGGCGACCGCGACGCCCAGCGTCTCCAGGCGCTGCAGGGTCGCCGGTACGTCCAGGATCGACTTCACGCCCGCGCACACCACCGTGATCCGGGTGGACGCCAGCAGCCCCAGGTCGGCGGACTCGTCCTGCGTCACCGTCCACTCCCGGTGCACCCCGCCGAGCCCGCCGGTCGCGAACACCCGGATGCCCGCCCGCGCCGCCAGCAGCGCCGTCGCCGACACCGTGGTCGCCCCGCTGGCCCCGGCCGCCACCGCGAGCGGCAGGTCGCGGTGGCCCAGCTTGCGGATCCCGTCCTCGTTGGCGACCCGCTCCAACTGCTCCTTGTCCAGGCCGACATGGGGCCGCCCGTCCAGCACGGCGATCGTCGCGGGTACGGCACCCTCCTGCCGTACCGCCGCCTCCAGCTCCAGCGCCACCTGCAGATTGCGCGGGCGCGGCAACCCGTGCGCGATGATCGTCGACTCCAGGGCCACCACGGGTCGACGCGCGTCGATCGCCTCACGTACTTCCTCGGACACCACCAGCACCACGCGCCTCCTGTCGTTCGGTCTTCCCTCATCCCTGGCGGGCGTCGCGCCCTGTCAAACCCTCGCGGACTGTGGGAGACACCACCAGCGGGCAACGTGGAAAAAGGGGGCCACGCGTGCGTGGCCCCCACTTTCCGTGCGTCAGACCGGGCTCACACCCGCCAGCGTCCCGTGCGGATCGAGCACGTACTTGCGGCTGGCGCCCTGGTCGAACTCGGCGTAGCCGCGCGGTGCGTCCTCCAGCGCGATCGGGGTCGCGTTGACGGCCTTGGCGATGTGCACGCGCCCGTGCAGGATCGCCATCATCAGACTCCGGTGGTACGTCATCACCGGGCACTGACCGGTCGTGAACCCATGGCTCTTCGCCCAGCCGAGGCCGAGCCGCACCTTCAGGGTGCCGCTCTTCGCGTCCTCGTCGACCCCGCCGGGATCAGAGGTGACATACAGCCCGGGGATGCCCAGCGCACCGCCCGCGCGCGTGATGCCCATCAGCGAGTTGAGGACGGTCGCCGGCGCCTCCGGGGCGTCCGGGCCGTGCGCCCGTGCCTCGAAGCCGACCGCGTCGACCGCGGCGTCCACCTCGGGCTCGCCGAGGATCTCGGCGATCTGCTCCCCGATGTCGCCGCGCGAGACGTCGACGGTCTCGCAGCCGAAACTCCTTGCCTGGCCCAGGCGTTCGGCGTTCAGGTCGCCGACGATGACGACCGCGGCGCCCAGGAGCTGCGCGGACGCTGCCGCCGCCAGACCGACCGGACCCGCCCCGGCGACGTACACCGTGGACCCGACCCCGGCGCCCGCGGTGACCGCGCCGTGGAAACCGGTCGGGAAGATGTCCGAGAGCATGGTCAGATCGAGCAGCTTCTCGCGTGCCTCGTCCCGGTCCGGGAACCTCAGCAGGTTGAAGTCCGCGTACGGGACCATGGCGTACTCGGCCTGGCCGCCGACCCAGCCGCCCATGTCGACATAGCCGTAAGCCGCCCCCGGACGGGCCGGGTTGACGTTCAGGCAGATGCCCGTCTTGCGTTCCTTGCAGTTGCGGCACCGCCCGCAGGCGATGTTGAACGGTACGGAGACGATGTCGCCCACGTCGATGAACTCGACGTCAGGCCCCCGTTCGACGACCTCTCCGGTGATCTCGTGTCCGAGGACCAGCCCCTCGGGTGCGGTCGTCCGACCGCGCACCATGTGCTGGTCGCTGCCACAGATATTGCTGGCGAGCACCTTCAGGATCACCCCGTGCCGGACCTTGCGGCCGACGTTGGCGGGTGCGACTCCCGGCCCGTCCTGCAGTTCAAGCGTCGGGTAGTCGATGGTCCTGACCTCGACCGCTCCCGGCTTGAGATACGCGACTGCCCTGTTTCCGCTTCCACTCATGCGAGTTCGCCGTCCCTTCGGCTCCGATCCCCCGGATGCCAGTGGCTGTGCGCATGGCGGAGTCTGCTACCGGCTCGGCCTCCCGGCCACCCTTCGCGGGCCATCGGAAACCGGGATCTTCCGGGAGCGGGTGAACAAGGCCAGCGCGGCCAGGGGTATCAGCAGGCAGGCGGCGGTGAGGTTCAGCCAGCCGTAACTCGCCTGCGCCACCACCAGCCCGGCCACCGCTCCGCCGATGCCCGCCGAGGTGTTCATGGTGAGGTCGGACAGGCCCTGCGCGGCGGCACGCGCGGGCTGCGGCACCGAGTCCGTGAGCAGCGCCGAACCGGAGACGAGCCCCGCCGACCAGCCCAGGCCCAGCACGAAAAGTCCCAGGGCGATCCGCCCATGGCTCCCGCCCGCCGTACCGGCGAGGAACGCCGCACAGGCCAGCAGCCCCACCGCGAGCCCTGTCCCGGACAGCCGCCCGACCCGGTCGGACAACTGGCCCATCAGCGGCGAGAACGCGTACATCCCCGCGATGTGCCCGCTGATCACCAACCCGATCAGATCGATGCTCGCCCCGTGGTGGCCCAGCTCGACCGGGGTCATCGCCATCACCGACACCATCGCCGTGTGCGACACGGCCACCGTCACCAGCGCCAGCCGCGCCCGCGGCGAGGCCGCCACCGCCGCGAACCCGGCCCGCAGCGACCGCGCGGCGGGCGAGCTGTCCTCGGCCGGCGCGAGCGCCCGGGCCGTCAACAACGGATCGGGCCGCAGCATGACGGCGACCACGACCGCGGCGACCAGGAAGATCGCACCCGCCCACAGAAAGGGACCCGCCGCCGCGGGTATCCCGATCCCGGAGACGCTACGGCCCGCGGGCGCGGCGATGTTCGGACCGAGGACCGCCCCTATGGTCGTCGCCCACACGACATGGGAGATGGCCCGGGCCCGCTGCTCCGGCTCGGCCAGATCGGCGGCGGCGAACCGGGACTGCAGATTCGCCGACGAGGCCGCCCCGAACCCGGCCATGCCGCACAGCAGCAGCGGAAAGCTCCCGATGCTCGCCGCGAGCACCACGACCCCGGCTCCCAGCGCCCCGACCAGATACCCGAGGACCAGCCCCGGACGCCGGCCACGCGCCGTCATCAGCGCCGCGAACGGCATCGACAGCACCGCCGTCCCCGCCACGGTCGCCGTGGGCGCCAGCCCGGACAGCGACTCGGTCCCGCTGACCTGCTTGGCCAGTACGGCGGCCAGCGCGATCCCGGTGGCGACGCCGAGCCCGCCCAGGATCTGGGTCGTGATCAGCACCCCGGACACCCGGCGCCGCAGGGCGGGCAGCCGGTCGGCCGCGACGGGCACCGCGTCCCGCCCTTCGACTGCGGTCACGGCGCGCACCCGGTAGTGCCGTCGCCGCACGCGCACGTGAAGCCGGTCCTCACCAGCACAGCGTCCCCCCTGGTCGCCTGTCCGCCCGAGCCCTCAGAACAACGGCTCGGGCAGCACCCCCTCCAGCGCCAGCAGCTTCCTCTTCGTCTCCAGACCGCCCCCGAACCCTCCGATGCCGCCGTCGCTCTCGACGACCCGATGGCACGGCACCACGACCGGCAGCGGATTGGACCCCATCGCCACCCCGACCGCCTGGGCCGCGCCCGGCTGCCCGACCCGCCCGGCCAGATCGCCGTACCCGACGACCGAGCCGTACCGCACGCCGGACGCCAGCTCGCGCAGCACCTGCCGGTTGAAGCCGGAGATCAGGGACCAGTCGAGCGGCAGCTCGAAGTCGCGCCGATCACCGGCGAAGTAGGCCTCGATCTGGCCTATCGCCTCGGCCAGCAAGGGGGAGTCGGGCGCCTCGACCGGCTCGGTGCCCAGCCGGGTCGCCAGTCGGTCGAGGGTCTTGTCGCGCACCGCGTCCGTGGCGTGGAACACGACGTTGACCAGGCCGTCCTGTGTCGCGGCCAGCAGCAGCGGACCGATGTCGGTGCCGACGACGGTCCATACGACCCGCTGCTCGTTCTGCCCATGGCTGTCCATGCGCCCACCGTACGACCCGGCACTGACAACGCCCCGCGAGCGGCCTCAGAACCCGTACAACGCGGACCGCACCACGTCCGGCTTGTTCGTGATCAGCCCGTCCACGCCGTACCCGGCGACCTTCCACGCCGTGGGCGCGTCGTCGACCGTCCAGGCGTACACCTCCATCGGACGGCCGTGCGGGCCCGTGTGCCCGTGCACGGCGGAGACGTAGCCGAGGGAGATCGAACCGTACGACGGATTGATCAGGTCGGTGAAGGCGGCGTACTCGTTCAGGGCGGACACGGGGGGCGTGCCGAGGAAGCCGGTCCTGATGCCGGGCTTGAGGTCGTGCACGATGCGGATGCTGTCCGCACTGAAGCTCTGCACGATCAGCCGGTCGTCGAGGTGCCCCTGGTCCAGCCACCCCTCGTTGCCCAGGAGCTTGAGGGTCTGCTGCTCGATGCCGGGGTAGAGCTCCGGGTTCTTGATCTCCAGGAGGAGGCTCTGATGGTTGTGCTCCACCTCGCGCATGTACTGCGTGAGCGTGGGCACGCGCGTGCCTGTGAACGCGGGGCCGAACCAGCTTCCCGCGTCGAGGCGCGCGATCTCGGCGGCGGTGAAGTCCTTCACCTTCCAGGGGGCTCGATGGGGGAACACCTTCTGGACGTCGGTGGTGCGCTTCAGGCTGTCGTCGTGGATGACGACGAGTTCGCCGTCCTTGGTGCGCTGGACGTCGTTCTCGACCCACTGGAAGCCGAGCAGGGCCGCCCTGTCGATGGAGGCCAGGGTGTTTTCGGGCGCATAGGAGGACGCGCCCCGGTGGGCCACGACGGTGGGCCACTGGGTGGCGTCGCCGGCCCGGGCGGCGGGGGAGGGGAGCAGAAGGGCGGCGGCCCCCAGGAGCGCGGTGGTCGAGGCGGCAACTGCGCGCAGGTGCATGCGTACTCCTCGCATCGAGCGATCACATACAGCTCAAGAGTGACAGCGGAACGTCACTACCCGTCGGGTACAGGATGGACACAGAATGAATGGAGTTGCCCAAGTCCGCTCACCGGTGCCGCACAACTGGGGCAGGGCCGTGTTTCTTTGCCGGAAAATCGTTCGACCATTCCGGTGGGGGTCATACTCTCTGCGTCGACCCTGACCGTTCCCGCGGTCCTGGGGCTGGGCGTGTTTCAGGGGTTACGGGACAGAACAGGGCGGAAGGGTAACTGCGCATGCAGGGCACGGTCGACGGATTCAGCTACGGACTCGTCACACCGATGGTGGCCTACCTCATGGCCTGCCTCGGTGGCGCCCTCGGCCTGCGCTGCACCACCAGATCGATGCTCGTGGCCCGGTCCTGGCGCCCCGGATGGCTCGCCCTCGGATCGGCGGCGATCGGTTCCGGCATATGGACGATGCACTTCATCGCGATGATGGGTTTCTCGGTCCGCCAGACACCGGTCCACTACGACAAACCGATGACCTTCGCGAGCCTCGCCGTCGCCATCGTCATGGTGGGCGTCGGGATCTTCATCGTCGGCTACAAGGGAGCCAGGGGTACGGCGCTCTTCACCGGCGGCACCCTCACCGGCCTGGGCATCGCCTCGATGCACTACCTGGGCATGGCCGGCATGCGCCTCAACGGAAAGCTCGAATACAACACGCTCACCGTCTCCGCGTCCGTCGTCATAGCGGTCGTGGCCGCGATCAGCGCCCTCTGGGCCGCCGGGCAGGTCCGCGGGTTCCTGTGGAGCGTGGGCGCGAGCCTCGTCATGGGGCTCGCCGTCGTCGGCATGCACTACACCGGCATGGCCGCCCTCAGCGTCCACGTCCACGGCACGGCCCCGACGACCGACGGAGTGTCGGCCGCGTCCCTGCTCGCGCCCATGATGATCGGCCCCATCGCCTTCCTCGTCCTGGCCGGCGTCGTCGTGATGTTCGACCCGCTGATGGTCATGGGGAAGCCCGCCCGGACCCCTGTCGAGCACAAGCCCGGCGTCCCGGCCGGCGCCGTCGTCCCGCACCCCCGGCGCGCACCCGTCCGTGCCGCCCGCGACCTCGGACACCGCCGCTCCCGCACCCCGCAGAACCGCTGATCCGACCCCGTTGTCAGTGGTGGGTCGTACGGTTGGTTCCATGCGGCCCGTTTCCCACATCGAACGTACGGTGGCGCCCTTCGAGGTCGTCAGCTCCTACCAGCCCAGCGGCGACCAGCCGGCGGCCATCGCCGAGCTGGCCCGACGCGTCGAGGCAGGTGAGAAGGACGTCGTCCTGCTGGGCGCGACCGGCACCGGCAAGTCCGCCACCACCGCGTGGATGATCGAGAAGCTCCAGCGCCCCACCCTCGTGATGGCGCCGAACAAGACCCTGGCCGCCCAGCTGGCCAACGAGTTCCGCGAGCTCCTGCCGAACAACGCCGTCGAGTACTTCGTCTCGTACTACGACTACTACCAGCCCGAGGCCTACGTCCCGCAGTCGGACACCTACATCGAGAAGGACTCCTCGGTCAACGAGGAGGTCGAGCGCCTGCGCCACTCCGCGACCAACTCGCTGCTCACCCGCCGTGACGTCATCGTGGTCGCCTCCGTCTCCTGCATCTACGGCCTCGGTACCCCGCAGGAGTACGTGGACCGCATGGTCCCCCTCAAGGTCGGCGACGAGATCGACCGCGACCAGCTGCTGCGCCGCTTCGTGGACATCCAGTACACGCGCAACGACGTGGCCTTCAGCCGCGGCACCTTCCGCGTCCGCGGCGACACCATCGAGATCTTCCCGGTCTACGAAGAGCTGGCCGTCCGCATCGAGATGTTCGGTGACGAGATCGAGGCACTCTCCACCCTCCACCCGCTCACCGGCGAGATCATCAGCGAGGACGAGCACCTCTACGTCTTCCCGGCCTCCCACTACATCGCCGGCCCCGAGCGCATGGAGCGGGCCGTCAACGACATCGAGAAGGAACTCGCCGAGCGGCTGGCCGAGATGGAGAAGCAGGGCAAGCTCCTGGAGGCCCAGCGCCTGAGGATGCGGACTACGTACGACCTGGAGATGCTCCGCCAGATCGGCTCCTGCTCCGGCGTCGAGAACTACTCGATGCACTTCGACGGCCGCGAGCCCGGCTCCGCGCCGAACACCCTGATCGACTACTTCCCGGAAGACTTCCTGCTCGTCATCGACGAGTCGCACAACACGGTCCCGCAGATCGGCGCCATGTACGAGGGCGACGCCTCCCGCAAGCGCACCCTCGTCGACCACGGCTTCCGGCTGCCCTCCGCCCTGGACAACCGCCCCCTGAAGTGGGAGGAGTTCCAGAAGCGCATCGGGCAGACGGTCTACCTGTCGGCGACCCCCGGCAAGTACGAGCTGTCGCGCGCGGACGGCGCCGTGGAGCAGATCATCCGCCCCACCGGCCTCATCGACCCCGAGGTCGTCGTCAAGCCCACCGAGGGCCAGATCGACGACCTGGTGCACGAGATCCGCAAGCGCACCGAGAAGGACGAGCGGGTCCTGGTCACCACGCTCACCAAGAAGATGGCCGAGGACCTCACGGACTACTTCCTGGAACTCGGCATCCAGGTCCGCTACCTGCACAGCGACGTCGACACCCTGCGCCGCATCGAGCTGCTGCGCGAGCTGCGCTCCGGCGAGTTCGACGTCCTGGTCGGCATCAACCTCCTCCGGGAGGGCCTCGACCTGCCCGAGGTGTCCCTGGTGGCCATCCTGGACGCCGACAAGGAGGGCTTCCTGCGCTCCGGCACATCCCTGATCCAGACCATCGGCCGCGCGGCGCGCAACGTCTCCGGTCAGGTCCACATGTACGCCGACAGGATCACCCCGGCGATGGAGAAGGCCATCGAGGAGACCAACCGCCGCCGGGAGAAGCAGGTCGCGTACAACACGGAGCGCGGCATCGACCCCCAGCCGCTCCGCAAGAAGATCAACGACATCGTCGCGCAGATCGCCCGCGAGGACGTCGACACGGAGCAGCTGCTCGGCTCGGGCTACCGCAAGTCCAAGGACGGCAAGGGCGCCAAGGCCCCCGTGCCCGCGCTCGGCGGCAAGGCCGCGAAGAGCGCCAGGTCCGCCAAGGGCAAGGCCAAGGACACGGTGCCGACCGACCGTCCCGCGGCCGAACTCGCCGAGCAGATCGAGGAGATGACGGCACGCATGCGTGCCGCCGCCGCGGACCTGCAGTTCGAGGTCGCGGCCCGGCTGCGCGACGAGGTCCACGAGATGAAGAAGGAACTGCGTCAGATGAAGGAGGGAGGCCTGGCCTGACCGGCCGGGTGGACCGCCGGACCTCGGGGTATGCGCTCTGTGTTGCAAGACCGACACAAAGTCCGATGCGGGGTTCGGCACTGTCAGTGGCGCTGCGTAGGGTTCTGGACATCCGCGGATTCCGCGGCAACAGGGGACAGTTCGAGAGGGGAGCAGTCGTGACCGTCAACATGACCAAGGGTCAGGCCATCAGTCTGCAGAAGAACGACGGGGCCAGCCTGACCGCGGTCCGTATGGGTCTCGGCTGGCAGGCGGCACCCCGGCGCGGCCTGTTCGGCTCGCGCACCCGGGAGATCGACCTCGACGCGTCCGCCGTGCTGTTCGCCGACAAGCAGCCGGTCGACGTGGTGTTCTTCCGTCACCTGGTGAGCGACGACGGCTCCGTGCGCCACACCGGTGACAACCTCGTCGGCGGTGTCGGCCAGGGCGGGGACGACGAGGCGATCCTCGTCGACCTCGCGCGCGTGCCGGTCCACATCGACCAGATCGTCTTCACCGTGAACTCCTTCACCGGCCAGACCTTCCAGGAAGTGCAGAACGCGTTCTGCCGCCTGGTCGACGAGACCAACGGCCAGGAGCTGGCCCGCTACACGCTGGCGGGCGGCGGCCAGTACACGGCCCAGATCATGGCGAAGGTGCACCGCACCGGCTCTGGCTGGACGCTGACGGCCCTCGGTACGCCGACCAACGGCCGTACCTTCCAGGACCTGATGCCGGCGATCCTGCCGCACCTGTAGGACGGCCCGGCGCACACGACACGACACGGCTGAGCAGGGGGACGAGAGCGATGGCAGCCGAGCTGGTGCGAGGGCAGAACCACCCGCTCTCCCAGGTGCGCCTGGAGATCCGGGTCGCGGCCGGCAAGCCGGTCGTGGCCGTCGCCACGCTCGGCGACGAGCAGGGCAGGATCCACGGCGTCGAGTGGGTGGCCCACCCGGGCACACCCACCCTGCCCGGCCTGGAGGTCTCCAAGCAGGCCGCCGCCGACCACCGCCTCGCGGTGGACCTGGGCGCCATTCCGGAGGCCGTGCACCGTGTCAGCGTGCTGCTCGCCCTGCCCCTCGGCGGCGACGGCCCCGCCCGCTTCGGCGCCGTGGCCGCGCCCTTCGTCGCGGTCACCGGCCTCGACGGCACCGAGGTCGCCAGCTACACGATCACCGGCCTGGACGCCGAATCAGCCGTCGTGGCCCTGGAGTTGTACCGCAGGCAGGGCGCCTGGAAAGTACGCGCCGTCGGCCAGGGCTACGCGGGCGGCCTCGCCGAACTCCTCACCGACCAGGGCCTGCCCCAAGCCCCCCACCTCGCGGGCAGCATCAACGAAGCGGTGGCCCACGGCCTCGCCCGCTCCGTGGCGGTACCCCCGCCGCGCACCACGGACGCCGACCGCACCCGCCAGACGGCCACACCGGCCCTCGGCCCCGAGGGGAGCGGCCCTACGACACAGGGCGCCCCCGGAGCCGTAGCGCCGCAGCCGACGTCTCCGTACGGGGCGCAGGGGACCCCGGGGGCCGTAGCGCCGCAGTCCGGATACCCCGGCGGCGCCGCGCCCGCGGATCCCTCCGCGACCACCCAGCCCGCTGCCCCCGCCACCGGGGGGCCGGTCGACTACAGCCACCCGCGGCGGCATGCCGGGGCGCCCCCGTCGCCCGCGCCGACCGCGGCGCCGGCTCCGCCCGGAGAGCCCGCGCGGCCCGTCGCCGGGGACGCGACCGGGTGGTCGATGGAGGAGCGGCTGTACAACCAGGTGTGGGGCATGTTCGAGGACCTGGCCCGCACGATGGCCGCGTACCGCAGCGCGGTCGACTTCGCCGACTCGCGCATGGAGCAGGAGCTCGACCAGGCCCTGTCCGACCCGCGCAGCCGGATCGGCGGTCAGGGCGACGCGGCCCGCGAGGCGGCCCAGGCCAAGCACGCCCAACTCGTCGATCAGGCACGGGCGGCGCTCGACCGGGACCTCGCCCAGCTGGCCGCCGAGTCCGAGGTGGTCGAACCCGCGCTCCCGCCCGCGTTCGCCGGCTGGGACAACCCGGTCTGGCACGGCTATCGCGTCCCGATGGAGATCCCGATGGCCGTGCGCCTCGGCGATCTCCACCTCCCGGAGAGCCCCGAGCTGCGCGTCCCGATGCTGGTCCGGCTGCCGTTGGAGCGCGGCCTGTGGATCGACAGCGGCAACGCGGAGTCTCTGGACGGCTCGTTCACCGACTCCCACGAGCTGCGGCGCCTCGCGCTGGACACGGCCGTGGCGCACGCGGCCCGGCTGCTCGCCGTCTATCCGGCGGGCGAGTTCGCCGTGCACGTCATCGACCCGGCCGGCTCGGCGGCGCAGGCGCTGGTCCCGCTGGTGCACACCGGTGTGCTCGCGGCGCCGCCCGCCGTGGGCGCCGCCGGTGTGGCGGACGTCCTGACCCGGCTCACCCAGCGGGTGGACCTGGTGCAGATGGCGGTGCGCGGCGGCGCCGCCGACTCGCTGCCGCCCGGCCTCGACACGGCCGAGCAACTGCTGATCGTCAACGACTTCCCGCACGGTTTCGACGACCGGGCCGTGACCCAGCTGCGCTATCTCGCCGACGAGGGCCCGACCGTCGGCGTCCACCTGATGATGGTCGCGGACCGCGAGGACGCCGCGGGCTACGGCCCGTTGCTCGACCCCCTCTGGCGTTCGCTGATGCGACTCACCCCGCTGCCCGACGACCACCTCGCCGACCCCTGGGTCGGACACGCCTGGACGTACGAGCCCTCGCTCGTGCCGTCGGGCAGCCAGGTGCTGTGGCAGGTGCTGACGGAGGTCGCGACGGCTCGCACCAAGCCCAGGTAAAATGTCCTCACCTGCACTTTTATCCTTTCCTTGGCAATAGCTTTACCTTTCCTTGGTGGTTGGGGTAGGCTTTTCCGTACGGAGGGGAGTACTCCCTATCTGCTGCGGCGTACCCGTCAATACGGATCAGGCCAGATCCCGGGGCGTCGGCCCTGGGCGCCCGTCCAAGGTGGAAGAGACCTCCGGTAGCGACGACGCTGACCATTTGCCGTTAATACCGCCGGAGGCGTAACAGTGGATGTTTCCGTGACCCTGTGGGTCCTGACCATCGTGGGGCTGGCAGCCCTCATCGCGGTCGACTTCTTCATCGGCCGCAAGCCGCATGACGTGTCGATCAAGGAAGCCGGAATCTGGACGATCGTCTGGATCGCCCTCGCCGGACTCTTCGGACTGGGCCTGCTCCTCTTCGGGGACGGCCAGGCCGGCGGCGAGTTCTTCGCCGGCTTCATCACCGAGAAGTCGCTGAGCGTCGACAACCTCTTCGTCTTCGTCCTGATCATGGCGAAGTTCGCCGTGCCCTCGCAGTACCAGCAGCGGGTGCTGCTCGTCGGCGTGCTCATAGCCCTGGTCCTGCGGGCCATCTTCATCGCGGCCGGCGCGGCCATCCTCGCCAGCTTCGCGTGGGTCTTCTACATCTTCGGCGCCTTCCTCATCTGGACCGCCTGGAAGCTCATCCAGGAGGCTCGCGCCGACGAGGAAGAAGAGGAGTTCGAGGAGAACAAGCTGCTCAAGGCCGCCGAGCGCCGCTTCGGCGTGGCCGACCGGTACCACGGCACCAAGCTGTGGATCCGGGAGAACGGCAAGCGGGTCATGACCCCGATGCTGGTCGTGATGCTCGCCATCGGTACGACGGACGTGCTGTTCGCGCTCGACTCCATCCCCGCGATCTTCGGCCTGACCCAGGACCCGTACATCGTGTTCACGGCCAACGCCTTCGCGTTGATGGGACTGCGCCAGCTGTACTTCCTCATCGGCGGCCTGCTGAAGAAGCTGGTCCACCTCAGCTACGGCCTGTCGGTCATCCTCGGCTTCATCGGCGTCAAGCTGGTGCTGCACGCGCTGCACGAGTCCGGCGTCCATGTCCCGGAGATCAGCATCCCGGTCTCGCTGGGCGTGATCTGCGCGGTCCTGATCGTCACCACGATCACCAGCCTGATGGCCAACAAGAAGCAGGCGGCAGCCGAGGCGGCGCGGACGGGGACCGAAGGCGCTCCGAAGGACAGCATCGACGCCTGACCACGTCGGACGTAGGAACAACGATCACCGGGAGCATCGCACGATGAATTGCCGACCGCCGCTCCCGGTGCTTCGTTGGATACCGAGCGCCCCCGCCCCGGGAGCGTCACGGCCGGGTGGAGGCATCCATGGACGCATCGATGAAATTCGTGCAGATCGTCGACTTCGAGACCGATCGCTTCGACGAGATGCGAGCGGTGGCCGAGGAGGCGGACAAGCGGATCGCCGGTCGTGCCGGCGGGCCGACGCACCGCCTCGTCCTGCGGGACCGGAACAAGCCCGGCCACGTCCTCGTCGTGATCGAGTTCGACTCGTACGAGGACGCCATGCGCAACAGCAGCGACCCCGAGACCGGCAAGTTCGCGGAGCAGATGGCCGCGTTGTGTACCAGGCCGCCGTCCTTCACCGACTGCGACGTACTGGACATGACCGAGTTCAAGTAGCGCGGGACGGGCCCCGCAGCGCCGGAGTGCGGGGCCCGTACGCCTCTGCGAGGATCGCTTCATGATCACTCGGCTCCGGTCGCTCACCACCCAGTGGACGACCCTCGTACCGGTGCTCGCGGCCGTCCTCCTGGTCTTCACCTGGGGGCGGAAGGATCTGCCCGCCGTGGTCGTCGCCCTGGTGACCGTGGTACTCGCCGGCGCCGTGCTGGCCGCAGTGCATCACGCCGAGGTGATCGCCCACAGGGTCGGAGAACCCTTCGGCTCCCTGGTCCTCGCCGTCGCCGTCACGATCATCGAGGTCGCCCTGATCGTGACCCTGATGGCCGACGGCGGCGACAAGAGCTCGACCCTCGCCAGGGACACCGTCTTCGCGGCCGTCATGATCACCTGCAACGGCATCGTCGGCCTGGTCCTCATCGTCGCCTCGCTGCGTCACGGCACGGCGGTCTTCAACCCCGAGGGCACCGGCGCCGCCCTCGCCACCGTGGCGACCCTGGCCACGCTCAGCCTGGTCCTGCCGACCTTCACCACCAGCAAGCCCGGCCCGGAGTTCTCCGGCGCCCAGCTCACCTTCGCCGCGCTCTCCTCACTCGCCCTGTACGGCCTCTTCGTGGCCACGCAGACCGTGCGGCACCGCGACTACTTCCTGCCGGTCTCCCGGCAGGGCGAGGCGATCACCAAGGACCACCACGCGGACGCGCCGTCCGCCCGCACCGCCCTGATCAGCCTGGGTCTGCTGGGGCTCGCCCTGATCGGCGTGGTCGGACTGGCCAAGGGCGTCTCGCCGACCATCGAGTCCGGCGTCGAGGCCGCCGGGCTGCACCACGCCGTCGTCGGCGTGATCATCGCGCTGCTCGTGCTGCTCCCCGAGACCATCGCCGCCCTGCGCTCCGCCCGCCGCGACCGGGTGCAGACCAGCCTCAACCTCGCGCTCGGCTCGGCGATGGCCAGCATCGGCCTCACCATCCCCGCCGTAGCCCTCGCGTCGGTGTGGCTCTCCGGCCCGCTCGTCCTCGGCCTCGGCTCCACGCACATGGTGCTGCTCGCCCTGACGGTGGTGGTGAGTTCGCTGACGGTGGTGCCGGGACGGGCGACACCGCTCCAGGGCGGAGTCCATCTCGTGCTGTTCGCGGCCTACTTGGAGCTGGCGATCAATCCGTAGCGCGAGGCGGTCCGGACGGCACGTAAGCGCTTGCGCAAGCCTTTACGTCCTCTGCCGCTGCTTTAGTCCCCTGTCGCGCAAGCCCTCACCCGGTGACCGGCTCCGCGGCCACCATCTCCACCGGCCGGGTCTCCGGCAGCAGCGCGAAGCAGCCCAGGCTGAACAGCGCGACCCCCGTCAGATAGGCGCCCACGCCCCAGGGGACACGTCCGCTGTGCTCCGCGAGCGCCGTCGCCACGATCGGGGTGAGCGCGCCGCCGAGGACCCCGCCGAGGTTGTAGCCCACGGCGGCGCCCGTGCAGCGCACCCGCGGTTCGTACAGCTCCGGCAGATACGCGCCGAGCACGGCGAACATCGTCACGAACGCGAGCAGCGCCCCGAGGAACCCGAGGAACATCAGCAGCGGCGCACCCGTGGCGAGCAGCGCGACCATCGGGAACATCCACAGCGCGGCGGCGGTGCACCCCAGCAGACACAGGGGACGGCGCCCGTAGCGGTCGCTCAGCAGCGCCACCAGCGGGGTGAGCGACCCCTTCACCACCACGGCGGCCATGATGCAGGCCAGCATGACGGTACGGCTGACCCCGAGCCGCTCCGTGCCGTAGGCGAGGGACCAAGTGGTCACCGCGTAGAAGACGGCGTACCCCACCGACAGCGCCCCGGCGGTCAGCAGCACCAGCCGCCAGTGCTCGCGCACCACTTCGGCGAGCGGCACACGCGCGTGGTCGTCGAGTTCGAGGAACCGGGGGCTCTCGGCGAGTGACGAACGCAACCACAGCCCGCCCAGGGCCAGAACCCCGGCCACCCAGAACGGCACCCGCCAGCCCCACTGCGCGAACTGCGCGTCCGTCAGGGTCGCCGACAGCGCCAGCATCACGCCGTTGGCCAGCAGGAACCCCACCGCGGGCCCGATCTGCGGAAAGCTCGACCACAGCCCGCGCCGCCCGGCCGGCGCGTGTTCGGCGGTCAGCAGCACTGCCCCGCCCCACTCCCCGCCGAGCCCCAGCCCCTGCAGAAAACGCAAGCCCAGAAGGAGCACGGGAGCGGCCACCCCGATCGAGCCGTACGACGGTACGCAGCCGACCGCGACCGTCGAGGCACCGGTCAGCAGCAGCGAGGCGACGAGGACCGGCCGTCGTCCGCGCCGGTCCCCGAAGTGCCCGAACAGGATCGAGCCCAGCGGTCGTGCCACGAAGCCCACGCCGAACGTCCCGAAGGCGGCCAGCGTCCCCGCCACCGGCGAGAGTGTCGGGAAGAACAGGGGGCCGAGAACCAGGGCCGCCGCCGTGCCGTAGACGAAGAAGTCGTAGAACTCGATCGCGGTTCCGGCGAGCGAGGCGGCCGCGAGCCGCAGCATGGAAGGGGGCCTTACGGTGCGTACATCGTGCATGCCGCGTCAACTACCCACAGTGAGCAACGGTTACGGGGGCGCGCGGTGGTGCGGAGGGGTCGTGATAGACCGGGTCCGAGCAGTGGCCGTCGACCGGCGGCCCCGCCTCGAACGACATGTCCGAACGGACCGGAGGAACCGTGCCCCGCACCCTGGCCAACGCCCCGATCATGATCCTCAACGGCCCCAACCTGAACCTCCTCGGCCAGCGCCAGCCGGAGATCTACGGCTCCGACACGCTCGCCGACGTCGAGGCCCTGTGCGTCAAGGCGGCGACCGCGCACGGCGGCACGGTGGACTTCCGGCAGTCCAACCACGAGGGCGAACTGGTCGACTGGATCCACGAGGCACGGCTGAACCACTGCGGCATCGTGATCAACCCGGCCGCCTACTCGCACACCTCGGTCGCGATCCTGGATGCCCTCAACACCTGTGACGGCCTACCGGTGGTGGAGGTCCACATCTCCAACATCCACCAGCGCGAGTCGTTCCGGCACCACTCGTACGTCTCGCTGCGCGCCGACGGTGTCATCGCGGGGTGCGGTGTGCAGGGGTACGTGTTCGGAGTGGAGCGCGTCGCCGCGCTGGCGGGCGCGGGGAAGGCCGACGCGTAGGCGTAGGGGTAAGCACCGGACTCCTGGCGTACGCCCCTTACAGACCGACCGTTACAGACGGCCGGTCACAGACGGCCCGCCTCCACGATCCGTCGCAGGAAGCGCCGCGTGCGCTCCTGCTGCGGGTCGCCGAAGATCTGCTGGGCTGTGCCGCGCTCCAGGACCACGCCTCCGTCCAGGAAGCACACCTGGTCGGCGACGTCCCGGGCGAAGCCCATCTCGTGGGTGGCCAGCACCATGGTCATGCCCTCGCCCTTCAAGTCCCGGACAACGGCGAGCACTTCACCGACCAGCTCGGGGTCGAGCGCGGCGGTGATCTCGTCGAAGAGCAGCAGCCGGGGACGTACGGCCAGGGCGCGCACGATCGCCACCCGCTGCTGCTGACCACCGCTCAGCCGGTCCGGGTAGGCGCCCGCCTTGTCCCCGAGCCCGAGCCGCTCCAGCAGCTCACGCGCGTGTGCCTCGGCCTCCGCGCGGGACACGCCGTGCACCCGGCGCGGGGCGAGGGTGATGTTCTCCAGGACCGTCATGTGCGGGAACAGGTTGTACGCCTGGAAGACCACGCCGATACGGCGCCGTATCGCGTCCGGGTCGACGCCCGGGTCGGTGATCTCCTCGCCGTCCAGCCAGATCGCGCCGTCGTCGATGTCCTCCAGGAGGTTCGCGCACCGCAGCAGCGTCGACTTGCCGGAACCGGAGGCGCCGATCAGCGCGGTCACCGTGTGCTGAGGGACCTCCAGGTCGACGTCCCGCAGGACGACCGATGTACCGAAGGTCTTGCGGACGGACTCCATGCGCAGCACGGGTGAGGCGGTGGAGATGTCGGCGGTGCTCATGTCGTGCCTCCCTGGGCGCGCTGCCGGTCCATCCGCGCGGTCACCCAGTCCGTGAAGCGGGTCATCGGGATGGTCAGCGCCACGAAGACGAGCCCCGCGACGATGTACGGCGTGTAGTTCAGGGCGCGCTGCGCGATGATGTCGGACGCCCGTACGGCGTCGATCGCGCCGCCGATCGACACGAGCCCGGTGTCCTTCTGGAGGGACACGAGATCGTTCAACAAGGGCGGCACCTGCCGGCGTACGGCCTGGGGGAGCACCACGTGCCGCAGCGCCTGCCGGTTGCTCAGGCCCAGCGAGCGGGCCGCGGCGCGCTGCGAGGGGTGCACGGACTCGATGCCGGCGCGGAACACCTCGGCTACGTACGCCGAGTACGTGAGCGTCAGCGCCGTACCACCGAGCACTACGGGGTCGACCGTCACGCCCTGGAGACGCAGAGCGGGCACTCCGAAGACCACGATCATCAGGTTGATGATCAGCGGCAGCCCGCGGAAGAAGTCCGTGTACGCGGCCGCCAGCACCCGCAGGGGGAAGAACACCGGCCCGCGCAGGGTGCGCGCGATGGCGATCAGCATGCCCAGCACGAGTACCAGCACGCCGCAGATCAGCAGCAGCCGGACGTTCAGCCAGAGCCCTTCGAGGACCTTGGGGAACGCCTCGCGCGCGTACTGCCCGTCGAAGAAGGTCTCCTTGGTGCGCTGCCAGCCCGGCGCGCTGACCACGACCAGGTACAGGACGACGGCCGTGACCAGCGTCGACACCGCGGCGATCGCGGTCGCGCGACGGGCACGCGTGCGCTTGTGCCGCTCGCGGTCCAGACGCCGCTGCGAGGGGACGTACGCGTCGCCCCCGCCGGGCATGTCGCCCTTGTCGTCCGCGGCCTCCCGGCCGGAGTCGTCCTTCACCACGGTCACTTGAGGACCGGTGCGTCGACGGCGTCGGAGAGCCACTGCTTCTCCAGCGCGGCCAGCGTGCCGTCCTTGCGGAGCGCGTCCACGGCCGACGTCACGCACGACGTCAGGTCGCTGCCCTTGTCGAGGACGAGCCCGAACTGCTCGGGTGTGCCGCCCTGGTTCTCGAACTGGCCGACGATCTTGGCGTTGGTCACCTCGGCCGAGGTGACGTAGAACGCGGTCGGCAGGTCGGTGACGATCGCGTCGACCTGGCCGTTCTTGAGCGAGGAGATGGCCTGGTCGTTCTTGGAGTACGCGGCCACCTGCTGCGTCGGCTTCACCACGTCGGTGAGGTAGTTCAGGCTGGTGGTGCCGACCTGGGCGCCGAGCTTGAGGCCTTTCAGGTCCGCGATGCTCGTCGCCTTGGCGGCCTTGCTGCCCTTGAGCGCGATGACGGCCTGACGCACGTCGTAGTAGCCGGACGAGAAGTCGACGGCCTTCTTGCGCTCGGTGCTGATCGACACCTGGTTGATGTCGAAGTCGAAGGTCTTCACGCCGGGCGCGAAGGCCTTGTTGAAGGGGACGCTCTGCCAGACGACGGCGCTCTTGTCGTAGCCGAGCTGCTTCGCCACGGCGTACGCGACCGCCGACTCGAAGCCCTTGCCGTTGGCGGGCTTGTCGTCCTCGAACCACGGCTCGTACGCCGGTTCGTCCGTCGCGATCGTCAGCTTGCCGGAGGTCTGGGTGGCCAACTTGCCCTTGGCGCAGGTGGTCGCGGTCGAACCGGAGGCCTGGTCGGAGGCCTTGTCCTCCGGCTGCGGAGCACAGCCGACGGCGGTGGCGAGCAGGGCTACGGTTGCGGCGGATATCGCGCGGCGCAATACGCGAGGGGCAAGGTGCATGGCGGGAGAGTGACAGTCGGACGTCCTGATTGTCCAGGTCACAGCCCCGAATGTCCGCATAGTGGGAACACGTGTTGCGCCCTTGTGAACAGCGGCTGTGAGGTGCCGATTCCGCCCCGCTCGCCGGGGCCGCCGGTCGAGGGCGGGGAACGATGGACCGGCGGCCCATCCGCGCAGGAGCCGTCGTCCTGAGCGGGGCTGCTTCCAGTTGACCGCGCAACCAGGTGCGTTGGGAGCGCGCGTGGGACACCGGCGCGTGCGAACGAATCACACGGGGCGCGCACGCACCGGTTCACGCCGGACACTCAGCACTCCGGCCGATCCTCACCACCCGCGCGCGTGCCACTCCGGCAGGTGCGGGCGCTCCGCGCCCAGCGTCGTGTCGTTGCCGTGTCCCGGGTAGACCCAGGTCTCGTACGGGAGCGCGTCGAAGATCTTCGTCGCGACCTCACGGATCAGGCTGGCGAACGCCTCGGGGTCCTTGCGGGTGTTGCCCACGCCGCCCGGGAACACCAAAGCTGACCGGGTAACACAGCAAATGTGACCGCCAACCTTGCCCCCGCCCAACCTTGCCCCGCCCGCACAGTGGCGTTTCTGTACGCCCGTATCAACTAGGACCCCCGCGACCTGAAGCGCGGTGTCGACCGACAGATGGACGCCCCCCGAGCCAACGCCCTCTCAGATCAGCGTGAGCTGCGTCGGCTCGGACACCGGCTCATCCGCCGGGTCCGGCGGCTCGGGGATCCGGCGCGGCATCCCAGCGCGCGCGGGACCGATGCCGTACTCCTGTGCCAGGTCGTGGACCTGACGGGTGATCCGGCGCTGGTACCACTTCGGGGCGTACGCGCCCTCCGCGTACAGCCGCTCGTAGCGGCGCACCAGGTGCGGGTGATGCTGCCCGAGCCAGGCCATGAACCACTCGCGGGCACCGGGCCGCAGATGCAGCACCAGGGGAGTCACCGAGCTGGCCCCGGAGGCCGCTATCGCCCTTACGGTGGCGCGCAGTTGGGCCGGGTCGTCGCTCAGGAAGGGGATCACCGGGGCCATCAGGACCCCGACG
>NZ_JBHXME010000140.1:0-29520 GCF_042721125.1 Streptomyces sp. NPDC058469 | reverse complement strand
ATCGTGAGGTCGACGCCGCGCAGCGCCTCGACCGTCTCCTTGCCCCGCGAGTAGCGCTTGCTGACGCCGGTGAGCTTGTACATGGGATCTCCGTCGGATGCGTCTGTGAAGAAGAGGGTCGGGACGCCGCCTCTCGGGGGGAGTGGAGGCGGCGCCCCGGATCAGGGGGTGCGGCGGTCGGCGCCGGCGGCGGTGCGAGCCACCGCCGCCGGACCACGCCGTCGCGGCTGTTCTACGACACGCTGCGCAGCGCGTCCGCCGGACGCATCCGCGACGCGCGCCAGCCGCCCATCGCGCCGGCGATGAGACCGCCGGTGACGGCCAGGCCCACCGCGAGGGCGATCGTGGTGAGCGAGACCGGCGCGTTCAGGGCGATCTCCAGGGTGCTGGAGGTGGCCTGCCGGCCGGGGCCGCCCTGGCCGCCGCCGGGTCCGCCCTGGGCGCCACCGCCGGTGGAGCCGAGCTGCGCGGTCAGCTTGGGACTGATCGCGGTGACCGTGTAGGCCGCCAGGAGGCCGAGCCCGATACCGAGAGCGCCGCCGATCAGACCGTTGACCATGGACTCGCCGACGACCTGCCGGGTCACCTTGCGGCTCGGCCAGCCGAGCGCCTTCAGCGTGCCGAACTCACGCACACGGCGGGAGACCGCCGAGGAGGTGAGCAGCGCGGCCACGAGGAACGCGGCGATCAGGACCGCGACCGACAGCCACTTGCCCACGCTGGTCGCCAGGTTGGAGGCGGTGGACAGCGAACCGGAGACGGTGGACGCGAGGTCGGCGGAGGTGGTGACAGTCGTACCCGAGATGTTCTTCTGGATCGTCGTCTTGACGGCCGAGATCTGCTTGGAGTCGGTCGCCTTCACGTAGATCGTGGTGACTTCGTTCTTCGAGTCGCCCAGCGTCTGCGCCTGCTTCAGCGGCAGGTACACGTCGATCGTGGACTCGCTGCTGTTGGGCGTCGCGATGCCGATGACCGTGAACTTGGTGCCGGAGATCGAGAAGGTCGAACCGACCTTGTACTTCTTCGTCTTGGAGTACGACTTGCTGACGACCGCGACCTTCGCGTTGGTCTGCGCGGTCGTGAACGTCTTGCCGGTGGTGATCTTCGACGTGGACAGCGGGCCCAGCGTCTGGTTGGTGACGTCGATACCCGCGACCGAGTACGAGTTCACGTTGAAGTTGGCGCCGCCGCCCTGCACTTGGGGCTGGCCGGTGCTGCTGCTGCCCGTGCCGCCGCCGGGGCCGCCCTGCTGTGAACCGGAAGAGGAACCGGAGGTGGTGGAGGACTTCGCCTTGCCCTGGGTGAAGGAGCCGTCGACCTTGGTGACGTTCAGCGTGAGCGCGCCGACCGCGCTGGACACGCCCTTCTGCGAGCCGACCTTCGTGACCAGTGAGGACGCGAGGACCTGACCGCCCTGCGTGTTCACCCGGTCCGAGCTCTGCGAGCTGCTGGTGCTCGATGTGGCGCCGAACTTGAAGCTGGGACCCTGCGTGCTGCCGGCCTTGGGGGCCGATTGCGCCTTGGTCACGGTCATGTCAGTTCCGAGACCGTAAAGAGACTTGAGGACCTTGTCCTGAGCCTGATTCATGCCGGCCGACACCGAGTTGACGGTGATGACCAGCGCGATTCCGAGCGCCAGACCCATGGCGATGACCAGGGCCGCCTTCTTGCGCCGGCTCAGTTCGCGCTTGAGATAGATGCCAAACATCCCGTTCCCCAAAGGTTCTTGGCGCCCGCTGTGGGCGCGGCCACAAGCTATGGAGAAACCTTTGAGTCGACCTGAGTAAAGGATGTGTCTGACCTGAGAAAAAGGGGCCTGACATCAGAATTGCGTCAGACAGCTCATTCCTAAGCTGCGGAGGGCCTCCTGCCAGGAAACCCCTGTTCAATAGCTTGCTGAAATGGGTTCTCGACCATCTTTTCGACATCCCGTCACGCACCCGCCGCGCATCTCACCATGCACCCCGCCGTGCACCGCGGCGGCCCGATTTTGTACGGTCCCGAGATGCGCGATTCCTCTCGGCTCACCCGGCGTGCCGCTCTCGGTCTGACCGCCGCCGCTCTTCCCATGGCGGCGGCCACGCCCGCGTCCGCGGCGACGGCGATAGGCGGTGAGCGTCTGGCCCGCGACGGGATCCAGGTGGCCGATGCCGCCGGTCTGCCCAAGAAGCTCACCGCCCGCTCGTGGATCGTCGCCGACCACAAGACGGGCGAGGTGCTCGCCTCGTACCGCGCGCACCAGCGCCTCGCGCCCGCCTCCACGCTGAAGATGCTGTTCGCCGACACCGTGCTGGGGAAGTTCGAGCGGACCCGGACCTACCGCGTCGTCGACGCCGACCTCGCCGACGTCCCCTCCGGCTCCAGCCTCGTCGGCGTCAAGCCCGGAATCCTGTACAGCGTCCACCAGTTGTGGCAGGGCGTCTTCCTGCGCTCGGGCAACGACGCCGTGCATGTGCTGGCCCACATGAACGGCGGGATCGCGCGGACGGTCGCCGAGATGCAGGCCAAGGCGAAGGACCTCCAGGCCCTGGACACGCACGTGGTGAGCCCGGACGGCTTCGACCACCCCGGGCAGGTCTCGTCGGCGTACGACCTCACGCTCTTCGCCCGGCACGGCCTGCACGACGACGACTTCAGCTCGTACTGCTCGACCCGGGTCGCGAACTTCCCGGCCGGCGGCAAGAAGACCTTCCAGATCCAGAACACCGACCGTCTGCTCAGTGGCGCCTACGGCCTGCGCCCGTACCGGGGCATCATCGGCGTGAAGAACGGCTACACCAGTCACGCCGGCAACACCTTCACCGGCGCCGCCACCCGCGACGGCCGCACCCTCCTGGTCACCGTGATGCACCCCGCGAACGGCGGCAACGAGGTCTACAAGGAGACCGCCGCGCTCCTCGACTGGGGCTTCGGCAAAGGGAGTTCGGCCCAGGCGGTGGGCACGCTGGTCGAGCCGCTGAGCGAGGGCGGGGCGGTCGCGAGCCCGACGCCGTCGGGGAAGGGCGCCAAGGGGGCGCCGGGGGCCACCGGAGCCGCCGCGTCCTCGTCGGACGGTCCCTCGCCCTGGCGGCTGCTGGAAGGCGCGGCGGGGACGGTCGCGGTGCTGGCGGGCGGCGCGTTCGCGCTGCGCAGGCGACGGGCGGCCGTAGCGGCGGCGGCCAAGTCCCCGGAGGGCGACGGGAGTTGACGTGACGCGACAGCCGCCCCACGGCCCGGTGCGCACCTCGCGGTCCCACGCGAGATCCACCCCCACCCGGGCCGTGGAACGACTGTCGCCTCTCCCCCCTCGGTTTTGGTCTGCGGAACCCAAGGCTCCAGTACTGCGGAAGCCTTGTGCTCCAAGTGTGAAGCTTTGATGGAGAAGAGTTGAGCATAAGTCAGCAACCGGGCGCAATGGTGCGGACGGTCAAATTCCGCTTGTGCAAATCGACTTAGCCACGGCCCACGTACGGCATCGCGGTCGCCAGCACCGTCGCGAACTGCACGTTCGCCGCCAACGGCAGCTCCGCCATGTGCCGCACCGTGCGCGCCACATCGGCGACATCCATCACCGGTTCCGCGGCCACCACCCCGTTGGCCTGCAGCGCCCCGGCCTCCATTCGCCGCGTCATGTCGGTCGCCGCGTTCCCGATGTCGATCTGCCCGACCGCGATCGAGTACGGCCGCCCGTCCAGCGACAGCGACTTGGTGAGCCCCGTCAGCGCGTGCTTGGTGGCGGTGTAGGCCACGGAGTGCGGCCGAGGCGTATGAGCGGAAATGGACCCGTTGTTGATGATCCGCCCGCCCTGCGGCACCTGCTCCTTCATCCGCCGGTACGCCGCCTGCGCGCACAGGAACGCCCCGTTGAGGTTGGTGTCCACCACATGCCGCCACGCGTCGTACGGCAACTCCTCGACCGGCACCCCACCGGGCCCGAAGGTCCCCGCATTGTTGAACAGCAGGTCCACCCGCCCGAACCGCTCCACGGTCACGTCGAACAGCCCGTCCACATCCTCCGGCCGCGCCACATCCGTCGCCACGACGACGGAGGCGCCCTCGGGCACCAGCGCGGCCGTCTCCTCCAGCGGCCCGGTGCGGCGGCCTGCCAGCGCCACCGACCAGCCCGTGCGCAGCAGTTCCACGGCGACCGCGCGGCCGATGCCGGAGCCCGCGCCGGTCACCACGGCGATCTTCGACTGCCCGCCAACCATGTGTCCGTCAACCATGTGCCTGTCATCCATGGTCGGCAGCCTACGAGTCACCCCTCCTGCGGGTAGCGCACCCCGATCCGCTCCCGCACCGCGTCCAGTGTCCGCATCACCGCGAGGGTGCCGTCCAGCGGCACCAGCGGGGACTCGGTCTCACCGGCCCGCAGCGCCCGCATCACCTCCGACGCCTCGTGCCGCAGCGTGTTGCGGGGCCCGTCCGCCGGGTCGAGGACGAACTCCTCGGGGTCGCGCCCGTCCCGGTGCAGCACGAAGCGGTCGGGGTGGAAGAAGCCGTCCGGGATGTCGATCCGCCCCAGCGAACCGGTCACCGACGCCGAGGTCCCCGTACCGCCGACGATCGAGCAGTGCAGCGCGGCCAGCGCGCCGCTGTCCCAGGAGAACAGGGCCGCCGTCTGGAGATCCGCGCCCTCGGGCGAGAGCACGGCCGACGCCTTCACGTCGGCGGGCTCACCGAGCAGCAGATGCGCGAACGACACCGGGTACACCCCGAGGTCCAGCAGCGCGCCGCCGCCCTGCGCCGGATCGCGCAGCCGGTGCGAGGCCGGGAAGGGCCCGGCGAGCCCGAAGTCGGCCTGAACGGTGCGCACTTCACCGATCGCCCCGTCGTCGACGAGGGCCTTGAGCCGCCGTACCAGCGGATTGCAGTACATCCACATGGCCTCCATCAGGAAGCCGCCGCGCTCGCCCGCCAGCGCGACCAGTTCGGCGGCCTCGCGGGAGTTCAGGGTGAAGGCCTTCTCGACGAGCACGTTCCGCCCGGCCTCCAGACAGAGACCGGCCGCCGCGCGGTGCGCCGCGTGCGGGGTGGCGACGTAGACGACATCGATGTCCGCGTCGTTCGCCAGCGCGTCCCAGCCGCCGTAGGCCCGCTCGATGCCGAAGCGCTCGGCGAAGGCCTTCGCCGAGGCCTCCGTCCGCGAGGCCACCGCGACCACCTCGGCGTCCGGCAGATCCACCAGCTCCGCCGTGAACGCGGCGGCGATCCCGCCGGTCGCCAGGACTCCCCAGCGCACCCTCTGCTCCGTCATCGCGGCCCCACCCTCGTTCACCAGACCCTCGGCACCCTGTACGAGCTGAGAGCATAGGTGGCGGATCACTCGGAGAGGGAGGGGCACATGCCCGAGCAGGGGGCGCAGGCGCCGAGCGTGCCGCAGTCCGTCGTACCGCCGCTCAAGGCGACCCGTAGCGCCGGCCTCCTCGTCATCCTCGTTCTCGGCGGCCTCACCGCGACCCCGCCGCTGTCGATGGACATGTACCTCCCCGCGCTCCCGGCGGTCACCCGCTCCCTGCACGCGCCCGCCGCGACCGTCCAGCTCACGCTCACCGCCTGCCTCGCCGGCATGGCGCTCGGGCAGCTGGTGGTCGGCCCGATGAGCGACAAACTGGGCCGCAGACGCCCGCTGCTGACCGGCCTCGCGGTGTACGTCGTCGCGACCGCCCTGTGCGCGATCGCGCCGAACGTCGAATCCCTGGTCGCCTTCCGACTGGTCCAGGGCCTGGCGGGCGCGGCCGGAATAGTGATCGCGAGGGCCGTTGTACGCGACCTGTACGACGGCGTCGCCATGGCCCGCTTCTTCTCCACCCTGATGCTGGTCTCCGGGGTCGCCCCGATCGTCGCGCCGCTGGTCGGCGGCCAGATCCTCCGTGTGACGGACTGGCGGGGCGTGTTCGTGATCCTGACCTTCGTCGGCACGGCGCTCGCCGTCCTCGTCTGGACCCGCCTCCCCGAGACCCTCGCCCCCGCGGACCGCCACGCGGGCGGCACCGCGGAGGCCCTCCGCTCCATGCGCGGCCTCCTGGCCGACCTCCCCTTCACGGGCTACATGCTCACGGGCGGCTTCACTTTCGCCGCGTTGTTCGCCTACATATCGGCATCCCCCTTCGTCGTCCAGGAGATCTACGGCGCCTCCCCGCAGACCTTCAGCCTGCTGTTCGGCATCAACTCGGTGGGCCTGGTGGCAGTGGGCCAGATCAACGGAAAGCTGCTGGTGGGCAGGGTCTCCATGGACAAGGCCCTGGGCGCGGGCCTTGCGGTGGTGGTGCTGGCGGCGACGGCGCTGCTGCTGATGGCGACGGGCACGTTCGGAGCGGTGGGCCTGTTGCCCGTGGCCGCCGCGCTCTTCGTCCTGATGTCCGCGATGGGCGTGACCCTCCCGAACGCACAGACCCTCGCGCTGATGCGCACTCGGCACTCCGCGGGCTCGGCTTCCGCGCTGCTGGGCACGTCATCGTTCCTGATCGGTGCGGTGGCTTCGCCGCTCGTCGGCATCGCGGGCGAGCACACCGCGGTCCCGATGGCGGTTGTCCAGCTGGTGGCCGCACTGGTGGCGGTGGCCTGCTTCGTGGGAATGTGCCGTCCTTGGAACACACGTACGACCGTGGAGGGAGTGGGGAGCTGAGCGCCCCGAGACTGCGCAACGACACCCCGGAACGGGCCGGCCTCGACCCCGAGGAACTCCGGCACCTGGTCCGGGACGTCCACGACCTCACCACCGGCGACCGCCCCTGGGCGGCGGGCACCGTCGTGGTCGCAGGCCGCGGCCCGGTGATCGCCGTGGAGGAGGCGGCGGGCTGGGCCGTACGGTATTCCGCCTACGACCCCGAGACCGACCGAGGCGTCGAACTGCCGTCGGCGTCCCGCGTCCCGACCACGGTCGACACCCCCTTCGACCTGGCCTCCCTCACCAAGCTGTTCACGGCGGTGGCCGCCATGCAGCAGATCGAGCGCGGCACCCTGGGCATCGACGCCCGCGTGGGCGCCTACCTCCCGGACTTCCGAGCGGCGGCCCGCCACGGCACCACCGTCCGCCAGCTCCTCACCCACACCTCGGGCCTACGCCCCGAACTCCCGCTCTACGACTGTGCCGACGACGCCGAACGCCTGTCGATGCTGCGAACGGAGGCGCCGGTGGGGGAGCCGGGCGAGTACGTCTACTCGGACCTGAACCTGCTCCTCCTCCAGTTCGTCCTGGAACGCATCAGCGGCCGCACGCTCGACGTCCTCATCCACGACGGCATCACCCGCCCGCTGGGCATGACCTCGACGGACTTCGGCCCGTGCCCCGGCGCGGCGGCAACGGAGGACCAGCGCCGCCCCTGGGCCAAGGCGGACCGGGGCATGCTGCGGGGCGTCGTCCACGACGAGAACGCGTGGGCGCTGGGTGGCGTGGCCGGCCACGCGGGCCTCTTCTCGACGGGCCGCGACTTGGCGATCTTCTGCCGCACGTTGCTGGCGGGGGGTTCGTACGGCCCGGCTCGAATCCTCGGCGCGGATTTCGTGGAGCTGCTGCTGACCCCGCCTGGGTTGGGCTTCGGCGTTGATCAGGCTTGGTTCATGGGGGAGTTGGCGGGTCGGGGGGCGGTGGGGCACACCGGGTTCACGGGGACGTCGGTGGTGTTGGATCCGGGTACGGATACGTTTTTGGTGTTGCTGGCGAATACCGTGCATCCGCGTAGGCGGGGGGCGGACAGTGGGCCGAGGGCGGCGGCGGGGACGAGGGTGGCGCGGGCGGTGAGGGGGTGACAAGGGGGTGACAGAGGGCTCGGGTGACTGGGCGGGGCGGGGCTTTTGAGGCGAGCTCTTCAAGTGCCCGAGACGGGTGGTGGGTGGGCATAGGTCGGGGGTCTGGGGGCGGAGCCCCCGGGGACGTCAGTACTAACCCGGGGACACTTAGAATCGGCGGGTGAACGACCCCGTGGCGCCCGCCGAAACCCTCCGTACCGCTCTGGCCCGCCTGCTCGACGGGCTTCCGCCCAGGCAGGCCACCGGTGCCGTCGAGCGGCTGATCGCCAGTTACCGGGGGACCACCCCCACCGACGCTCCGATCCTGCGGGACCGTGCGGATGTCGCGGCGTACGCGGCGTATCGGATGCCGGCCACGTTCGAGGCGGTCCGCTCCGCGCTGGACGCCTTCGCGGACGCCGTACCCGAGTGGGCCCCGCACGGACACGTGGACGTCGGCGGCGGCACCGGCGCCGCGACCTGGGCCGTCACCGCCACCTGGTCCGGCGACCGCCCGGTGACCGTACTCGACTGGGCCGAGCCCGCCCTCGCCCTGGGCAGAGAGCTCGCCGCCGCCAACCCGGCACTGCGCAACGCCAGTTGGCAACGCGCCCGCATCGGCTCCGCGCTCACCCTCGACCCCACCGACCTCGTCACCGTCTCCTACGTCCTCAACGAACTCACCGCCCCCGACCGAGCCGCACTCGTGGACGCCGCCGCGTCCGCGGCCCAGGCCGTCGTGATCGTCGAAGCCGGCACCCCCGGCGGCTACGCCCGCGTCATCGAGGCCCGGGACAGGCTCATCGCCGCCGGGTTCCACATCGCCGCCCCCTGCCCGCACAGCGCCGCCTGCCCGATCGCCCCCGGCGAGGACTGGTGCCACTTCTCGGCGCGGGTCAGCCGCTCCTCCCTGCACCGCCAGGTCAAGGGTGGCTCCCTGCCGTACGAGGACGAGAAGTTCAGCTACGTCGCCGCCGCCCGCTTTCCCGTCGAACCCGCCCCCGCCCGCGTCGTACGGCGCCCGCAGATCCGCAAGGGCCAGGTACTCCTCGACCTCTGCGAGACCGACGAGCAGCTGCGCCGGACGACGGTCACCAAACGCCACGGCGACCTGTACAAGGCGGCACGGGACGCGGACTGGGGCGACCCGTGGCCGCCGTACACCTCACAGCCGTAGCCAAGGGTCGCCCTGAAGGCCGTAAATCCCGGCAAATCATGCGATAGACGCTGATCCGGGTCTCGGTGTGTCTCGTCCCACCTACCCCGGATGTGGGGTACCGCCTCTCGGGGCGCAGGATGGTGGGACCATAGGGGAAGTTCTCCGCACAACAGCACCACGCGGCAGCACCGCACAACAGCACCACGCGGCAGCACCGCACAACGGCAGGGCGACAACAGCAAGGCGAGGAGATAGATGAGCGCGACGTTCGGTGGCCGGACCGGTCGGCAGGGCAAACTCTCCTCGTGGCTGCGCGGACGCCGCCCGCAGGAGGCCCCCGACGGCAGTGGGCGCGAGGCGCTGCTGCTGGCCGCCGCCGAGGCGGGACTGCCGCTCGCGCCCGCCGCGCACCCGGCCCCGGGCTATCGATGTTCGTGCGACCGTGTGGGCTGCCCCACACCGGCCCGGCACCCCGTGTCGTTCGCCTGGCAGACGCAGTCCACGACCGACCAGGCGCAGATCGAGCGCTGGGCCCGCCACCAGCCGCAGGCCAACTTCATCACCGCGACCGGCATGGTCAACGACGTCCTGGACGTCCCCCTGGAGGCCGGGCACGAGGCGCTGGAGCGGCTGCTCGCAGCCGGTGTCGAGGTCGGGCCGGTCGCCGCGAGCGACGACGGACGGCTGCTCTTCTTCACCCTCACCCGCGGCACCCCCGAGGACGAGGACGAGTGGTGGCCGTGCGAACTGGACTGCCACCCCGAGACGATGGACGAACACCCCGGACTGCGCTGGCACTGCCGAGGGTCCTACGTCCTCGTCCCCCCGGCCCAACTCCCCGGCGAGAACCAGTCTGTTTACTGGGTACGCGGCCCCGAGCATCCCCTGCCCGACCCGCTGACGCTCCTCGAAACCCTCACGGACGCCTGCGCCCGCCACGCCGGCGCGGAGCCGGACCAGGAGAACGCGGCCTGGCCCCTCGGCCGTTGAACCGGTCAGACGCGTTGGACCGGTTAGAACTCGTCAGAGCCCGTAGGGCCTAGCCGCCCTGCGCAGAGGTCAGGCCCTCGATCCGCCCCAGCACCGACACCTTGCCGCCCCGCTTCGGGTCCAACGCCACCTCGTTGGACACGAGTTGGAGGGTGAGGGACTGCTGCACCTCGCCCGTCGTCAGCGCCTGGACGTCCTTGTTCTGGGCCGGCACCGACGTGCCCGCCGCCGCGGTCTCCTTCTGGAAGTACCGCGTGGTGAAGAACACCAGCGCCCCGCCGTCCGCCGTACGCAGCGCCAGCGGGGCGTAGTCGCCGCTCGTCAGCGGTTCGTCGAGGTACTGGGTGACCAGACCGGGCTTCGAGGCGTTCTTCGCCCGGTCCGCGCGCCACGCGCTGGTGTGCGTGCCGTCCGCGAAGTCACTCCCGCCGCTCTTCAGATACGTCGCGTAGCTCTGGCTCAACCCGCCCGGGGCGACGGCCAGTTCGGTCGAGTTCGCCGGTACGGCCTCGGCCCAGCCGTCCTTGTCCGTCGCGAACTTCGGTACGGCGCTGGGTGAAAGCAGCGTCAGATACGCCACCTGCCACGGCTCGGACAGGTCGTTGCGGGTGAAGACCAGCAACCACCGGGCCCCGCCGCCCTTGTTGGCGGCGGTGTCGGCGACGAACCAGCGCGGCCAGCCGGCCTTCTTCGGGATGGTGAACTTCGCGTCCGTCAGCTCCAGCGGCGAGTAATTCGCGTTCCCGGACGGGGAGTTGGTGTGCCCCGCCCTCAGCCGCGCCGCGTCGATGTCACCGAGCGCGCCGGTGACATGAGCGGCGTCCAGGGAACTGTCGTACGCCTTGTCGGCCGCGTTGTACGCGGTCGTGAACTGCTGGAGCGCCGTGGCCGCCTCGGCGCGGGTGGTGGCCGGGAGTACCTCCCGCTCGCCGTGGACCACCACGCAACCGCTTGCCGTCAGCGACAAAGCGGTCATCGAAGCCGCTATCAGTACGCGCCGGTCAAGCCTGCGGAGCCTTCGAGGGCTGCGATCCCTGCTCATCAGGTGTCTTCACCTTCCCCTTCCCGGAGGCGAACCCTACCGGGACGAAGAACAGGGCGAGCGTGGGGACCAGGTACAGCAGCCACACCGTGATCTGCAGGACGGTCGGGTCCGGCTGGAAGTTGAAGACGCCCTTGAGGAGGGTGCCGTACCAGCTGTCCGGCGGGATCGTGTCACTGATGTCGAAGGCCAGCTTCGTCAGACCGGGGAGCCAGTCGGCCTCCTGCAGGTCGTGGAAGCCGTACGCCAGTACACCCGCCGCCACGACGACCAGCATCGCGCCGGTCCAGGTGAAGAACTTCGCGAGGTTGATCTTCAGCGCGCCCCGGTAGAACAGCCAGCCCAGGAACACCGCCGTGGCCAGACCCAGTCCCACGCCGACCAGCGGACGCGGGGTGCCGTCGCTCGCCGCGTGCACCGACGCCCACACGAACAGCGCGGTCTCCAGGCCCTCGCGGCCGACGGCGAGGAACGCGGTGGCGACCAGCGCGCCCGTGCCCATCGCGAGGGCCGCGTCCAGCCTGCCGTGCAGTTCGGTCTTCAGGTGCCGGGCGGTGCGCCGCATCCAGAACACCATCCACGTCACCAGACCGACCGCGAGGACCGACAGAGACCCGCCGAGCGCCTCCTGCGCCTGGAACGTCATCTCCTGGGAGCCGAATTCGAGCGCGCAGCCGAAGCCCATCGCGATGAGGACGGCGACGACGATGCCGATCCAGATCGGCTTCAGCGCGTCGCGCCGGTCCGTCTTGACCAGGTAGGCGATCAGGATGCAGACGACGAGACTGGCTTCCAGTCCCTCGCGCAGGCCGATCAGATAGTTCGAGAACACGGGCTACGCCTCCTTGGAGAACAGCGTGCTGCCCCACCAGTCGTCCTTGTCACGGACGCCCGGCGGGACGGCGAAGACCGCCGAACCCACGTGCTGGATGTACTCGTTGAGCGCGTCGGACGCCGACAGCTTCCGCTGGAGCGGGATGAATCCCTTGCGTACGTCGCGCTGGTAGGCCAGGAAGAACAGGCCCGCTTCGAGACGGCCGAGGCCGTCGGTGCCGTCGGTGAAGGAGTAGCCCCGGCGCAGGATCGTGACCCCGCTGTTGGAGTCGGGGTGCGCGAGCCGGACGTGCGCGTCGGGCTTCATCGCCTTCAGGAACGGCGGGTCGTGCTCCTTCGCCTTGCCGACGGGCGCGCCCTCGCCCTTGTCCCGGCCGAAGACGTCCTCCTGCTCCTGCAGCGAGGTCCGGTCCCAGGTCTCGATGTTCATCCGGATGCGCCGGGCGACGAGATACGAACCCCCGGTCATCCAGGCGGAGTTCTTGGCTCCGTCACTCTCGCCCACCCACACGAACTTCTTCAGCCGGTCCGTCTCGGTGCCCGCGATGTTGCGGGTGCCGTCCTTGAACCCCATGAGATTGCGGGGGGTTTGAGCACCAGGAGTCGTAGAAGAGGTTTTCCCGAAGCCCAGTTGGGACCAGCGGATCGCGACCTTGCCGAAGCCGATGCGCGCCAGGTTGCGGATCGCGTGCACGGCGACCTGCGGGTCGTCCGCACAGGCCTGGACACAAAGGTCGCCGCCCGTACGGGACTTGTCGAAGTTGTCGCCGGGGAACTGCGGAAGGTCGACCAGCGCCTCCGGACGGCTGCCGTCGAGACCGAAGTGGTCGAAGAACGACGGCCCGAAGCCGATGGTGAGGGTCAGCCGCGAGGGTTTCAGCCCCAGCGCCTCACCGGTGTCGTCCGGCGGCGCCTCGGCGAGCCCGCCGTAGGCCCCGTCACCGACCGCGTGCCCGCCGGTCATCCGGCGGGCGGCGGCCGTCCAGTCCTTCAGCATCTGCACGAACTCGGCGCGGTCGTCGGTCTTCACGTCGAACGCGGCGAAGTGCAGCCGGTCCTGCACGGGCGTGGCGATGCCCGCCTGGTTCGCGCCGTGGAAGGCGACCGCGGCACCGGTGTCGGCACCGGCCGGGTCGACGTCGTCGCCGGCCCGGGTCATCGCCACCGCACCACCGGCCGCGACGGCACCGAGCGCGAGCCCGGCACCGCCCCAGCCGATGAGCGAACGGCGCGAGGGGGAACCGCTCTCCTGTACTTCGGTCATGGTGACGTCCTACTTCACGACGGCGGCGGCGAGCTTGGACAGCGGCTCCGCGAGGGCGTTGACCGCGTCCGACAGTTCCTTGCGCTGGTCCGCGGTGACCTTGTCGTACGACACGAAGCCGTCCGAGGTCTTGTCGGTGCGGTACTTGTCGAGCAGCGTGTTCAACGCGGCGAACTGCTTGTCGAGTTCGGTGGTGAGGGCCGCGTCGTTCTTCTGCGCGACCGGCTTGAGCAGCTCGTACGCCTTCTGCGCGCCCTCGACGTTGCCCTTGAAGTCGCTCAGGTCGGTGTGCGAGTAACGGTCCTCCTCGCCGGTGACCTTGCCGGTGGCGACCTCGTCGAGGAGTTCCTTGGCGCCGTTGGCCATGGAGGTCGGGGTGATCTCGGCCTTGCCGACGCGCTTCTGCCAGTCCTTCAGATCGGTGACCAACTCTGCGGCGAGGGCCTTCTGTTCGGCGCCGGCCTTCTTGTCGGTCCACAGGGCCTTCTCCAGCGCGTGCCAGCCGGTCCACTTCTGGCCCTTCTCCAGGTCGTTGACGCGGGTGTCCGTCTTGGGGTCGATGTCCCCGAACGACTCGGCGATCGGCTCGGTGGCCTCCCAGCCGTAACGGGAGGGCGCGTAGGCGTTCTTGGCGGCCTCGATGTTCCCGGCCTTGATGGCGTTCGCGAAGGTCTCCACCTTCGGGAGCGTCGCGTCGGCCTGCTCCTGCGCGTACTCGCGGTAGGCGGCGACGGCCGCGTCCAGCTTCGGGTCACGCTTGGCGACCGAGCCGCCGGTGACGGTCAGCTTCTGCCGGACGCCGTGGCCCTTCATGCCCGGACGGCAGGCGATCTCGTACGACCCGGCCTTCACCTCGGCGGTGAGCGTGTACTTGGTCCCCGGCCCGATGTTCTCCTTCTCGGAGACGATCCGGTCGTCCGGGAAGAGGATCTCGACCTCGGTCGCCTTCGAGCCGGTGTTCTCTATCTTCAGCGTGACCTGGCCGGCCGGGATCGACTTGCTGGAGGTCGTGCACTTGGAGTCGGCCGCGGTCACCTGGATCGCGTCGCCGTCCTTGGCGTCGCTCTTCGCGGTGCACGCCGTGACGGCGGTCAGTGCGGCCGCGGCGGCGACGGCGGTGGCCACGGGAAGTCGGACGGCACGCATGCAGGCTCCAAGCGAGAGTGTGTGACGAGGCGGTGTCGGGATGCGGTGTGGTGAGGCTGCCCTAACTTACCTGAGGCTTACCTCACTCATACCCGCCTGGTCCGGTATTCACTGCCCACAGAAAAATCACAGACACGGCTTGGTATCGGCGGCGGAAAACGAATGCCAAGGGAAGGTCAAGAGCGGGTCAAGCGGGCCGGTGCGGGGTCACGACGACCGCCCCCGTGCGCGGATGCGGGAACACCTCGACCGCCTGGTCGTACACGTCGGACAGCAACTCCTCGGTGAATACGTCCTTCGGCGGACCGTCGGCGGCGACACGACCGGCGCGCAGAATCGCGACCCGGTGCGCGTAGGCGGCGGCCAGCGCGAGATCGTGCAGCACCACGACCACCGCGTCCCCCGCGTGCGCCCTTTCCCGGCACAGTCGCAGGACCAGTTCCTGGTGCCGGAGGTCGAGCGCGGCCGTCGGTTCGTCGAGCAGCAGCAGCGGCGCACGCTGGGCGAGCACCCGCGCGAGCGCGACTCCGGTACGACAGGCTCGACTTCGGGCGGCGTCACCGGCTCCACGACAGGCGGCGTGAACGGCTCCCTCGCCTCCACCGGTTCCGACATCCCGGTGGCGGCCCTGGGCACGGCGGCCGCGGTGACCGTGGCGGCGGGCGCGGGCGTGGTGTTCGCGATGCGCAGGCGGCGTACGGAGGCGTAAGTCTGTGCCCCATGGACTCCACGGGGCACAGGGAACCGCTGACGGAGGACGGAGGACGGACTGGTGCCGGCCGTGACGGGCCGGTCCGTCCCCGCCGCGTTTCGAGACGGCGGACGGTGGACGAAGGCTGCTGCGGCAGGGTGAACGTGGGGTGCGTTGCCTGCGGGTCCGTTGTGGCTGGTCGCGCAGTTCCCCGCGCCCCTTCGGGGCCCGGCTGAACCGGACCGGAGTTCGGCAGCCCCGCCTGGCCGTGGGCTGTTCGAGCGGTGACGTCCTCGCCCTGCACCGCTTCGACGCCCTCCGCTCACTGTTGCCGTCCCCAGGCTGACCCGGTTCGCAGTACTCGAACGTCAACTTGTGTTGTCAGTAGGCCAGTTGACGGATCAGGGCCACCGGTGGCCTCCCTCCCGACACCGGGCCGGGCGAGCCTTCCCCGACGGCTGGGTGATCCTCGACGGTCACGACCGGGCCGTGGCGACGGTTCGCGGAGAGCCCAAAGCACCAACGGGCCGTCCTGGAAAGGGCGTACGACGACATGACGTCCTCGCCGCCGTACAACCACGCCCCCACCCCCACCTGGCCCCTCCCCGGCGGAGCCCCGGCCTGGGATGACCTCGCCGCCCGGGCGGTGTTTGAATGCCCCCGTGACTGACTACGACGTACTGCGTGTCTTCTGCGGTCCCAGCGGCGGATACGGCAACGAACTCGGCGTCGTCCGCGAGGGTTCCGTCATGCCGGACCCGGACGAGCGGCAGGTGTTCGCCGGGAAACTCGGCTTCAGCGAGACGGTGTTCGTCGACGACCCCGAGCGCGGAGTCATCGACATCTACACCCCGACCACACGCCTGCCCTTCGCCGGCCACCCCTGCGTCGGCACGGCCTGGCTCCTGGACATACCCGAACTGGTCACCCCCGCGGGCATCGTGGGCGCCCGCCTCGACGGCGAGTTCAGCTGGATCGAGGCCCTCCCGGAGTGGGCCCCGCCCCGCACCCTGCGCCAGTACGCCACCGCCCCCGAGGTCGACGCCCTCCCCGTGCCCCCGCCCGGCGAGTGGATCTACGCCTGGGCCTGGGAGGACGAGGCGGCGGGCCGCATCCGCGCCCGCGCCTTCCCCGGCCGCGACGACGGCATCCAGGAGGACGAGGCAACGGGCGCGGCGGCGTTGTTGTTGACCGACCAGTTGGGCAGGGCACTCAACATCACACAGGGCGAGGGTTCTCAGATCCTTACGGCTCCGCAGCCGGGGGGTTGGGTGGAGGTCGGGGGACGGGTGTTCCTGGAGCGCTGATGGCTCCGCAGCGTTGCCCTTTTCATGACGGTGCCCACTTCACACCGGTCGGCATCATCCAGCCTGTCCGGCGTTTGAGGACGAGGCCCCTTCAGGGCCGATCGGGGGTCTGGGGGCGGAGCCCCCAGCAACGCTCCCGCGGACAAACGCTCACGCGGACATCGGAAACTCGTCACCCAGAGCCCGAAAGACCCCGGTGTTCAAGGCAAACGCCCGCTTGCACTCCGCCACGATCCGCTGCTTCTCCAGATCATCGACCCGAACACCGTCCAGCAACTCCCGATACCCCCGCTTGAACGCCGCCGGGTTCCCGATCCCCTCGAACACATAGAACCGCACCCCGTCCCCCCGCCGAGCGAACCCCCACGTCCGCTCCGCCTTGTCCCGGATGATCTGCCCGCCGGAGAGATCCCCGAGGTAACGCGTGTAGTGGTGGGCGACGTACCCGCCCGGCCACTCCTCGGCACACTCCCGCACCCGGTCCGCGTACGCCCGGGTCGTCGGCAACGCGGTCAGCCCGGACCGCCAGTCCGCACCCCGCAGATGCCCAAGGTCCCGCTCCAGCGCAGGCAGCCGGAACAACTCGGCCTGGATGAACGGCCCGGCCACCGGATCGGACGCCAGCCGCTCGGCCCCGGTCTCCAACGCCTCGTAGACGAACCACAGTTGCTCGGTGTACCGGGCGTACGCGTCCACGCCCAGCCGGCCGCCGAGCAGATCGCTCATGAAGGTGGAGGTCTCGGCCTCCACGTGCTGTTCGTGGGACGCGGTGCGGATGACTGTCGAGAAGGAGTCCATGGGCCCTATCTTCCAAGGTAAGCCTTACCTAAGTCAACAGGTTTGCCGACGCCCTGTCGGTAAAAGCGTACAGAAAAACGGCCCGCCCCACGAGAGAGCGGACCGCTGTGACCAGGTACGAGAGCCCAATGGCAGCCCACTGGCAGCCCAACGGCAGCCCTACGGCAGGGTCAGGACCTCCGCGCCCGTCTCCGTCACCACCAACGTGTGCTCGAACTGAGCCGTCCGCTTCCGGTCCTTCGTGACGACCGTCCACCCGTCGTCCCACATGTCGTACTCGTACGTCCCCAGCGTCAGCATCGGCTCGATCGTGAACGTCATCCCGGGCTGGATGACCGTCGTCGCGTGCGGACTGTCGTAGTGCGGGACGATCAGGCCGGAGTGGAAGGACGAGTTGATGCCGTGGCCGGTGAAGTCCCGGACCACGCCGTACCCGAAGCGCTTGGCGTACGACTCGATGACCCGGCCGATGATGTTGATCTGGCGGCCCGGCTTGACCGCCTTGATCGCGCGGTCCAGGGACTCGCGGGTGCGCTCGACCAGCAGCCGGGACTCCTCGTCGACGTCACCGACCAGGTAGGTCGCGTTGTTGTCGCCGTGCACCCCGCCGATGTACGCCGTCACGTCGAGGTTGATGATGTCGCCGTCGCGCAGCACCGTGGAGTCCGGAATGCCGTGGCAGATCACCTCGTTGAGCGAGGTGCACAGGGACTTGGGGAAGCCGCGGTAGCCGAGGGTGGACGGGTAGGCGCCGTGGTCGCACATGTACTCGTGCGCCACCCGGTCGAGTTCGTCCGTGGTCACCCCCGGCGAGATGATCTTCGCGGCCTCCGCCATCGCCCGCGCGGCGATCCGCCCGGCGGTCCGCATCGCCTCGATCGTCTCGGGGGTCTGCACCTCCGGCCCGGTGTACGGGGTCGGCGCGGGCTTGCCGACGTACTCGGGGCGACGGATGTTTCCGGGCACGGGACGGATGGGGGAGAGCTCCCCTGGTACGAGCAGCGACTGGCCAGACATGCCAGCGAGTCTAACCAGCGGTCATGGGGGAACATGGCCGTAGGGAAAGGAGCCGTTGATGGCCCTGTTCAAGAAGCGCACGGTCGGGAAGCCCGGCGAGTGGTACTACTGCCTCGAACACAAGAAGGTCGAGGAGGGGCCGGAGTGCCCCGCCAAGGACCGGTTCGGGCCGTACACCACCCGCGCCGAGGCCGAGCACGCGATGGAGACGGCCCGCGAGCGCAACCTGGAGTGGGAGAACGACCCCAAGTGGCACGACGCGGCCAAGGGCACCGAGGACGACTGACCGGCTCGCGCTACGACGGCCCCGGCGGTGACTGATCGCGCGGCGCCACGACGGGCACCGGTGTCGACCGCTCAGGTGCCTGCCGGGGCCGTGGGGGTCGTAGGAGTCGTCGCCGCGCGCAGCGCCTTCAGCCGTAGCGCGTGCTCGTCCGTCCGCGCGTCGTACGACATCAGCTTCGGCAGTCCTACGGCCAGCAGCCCCACCGCGCCCACGCACATCAGCCCGCCCGCCCACACCGAGGTCCGCACCCCGGACAGGGCGGCCATCCCGCCGGACCTGACCTGCCCCAGCTGCGGGCCCACCGAGTAGGACAGCAGCTCGATCCCGGCGAGCCGGCCGCGCAGCTCGTCCGGGATCGTCTGGTTCCACATGACCCCGCGGAAGATGCCGCTGACCATGTCGCAGCCGCCGGCGACGGTGAGGAACAGCAGCACCAGCCACACGTTGCCGACGGCACCGGCGCAGGCGATCGCCGCGCCCCACAGTGCCGCCGCCAGCACCACCATCCGCCCGTGCCGGTGGATCCGCGAGGTCCAGCCGCTGGTCACACTCACCAGCAGGGCACCGGCCGGGACGGTCGAGTACATCAGCCCCAGTGCCCACTCGGCGTGCAGGTCGTCCGCGAGGAACGGCAGCACCGCCAGCGGCATCGCGAAGAACATCGCCGCGAGGTCGATCGCGTACGTGCCGAGGAGTTCCTTGCGGCTCCACGCGTACCGGGCGCCCTCCACGATCGACCTCAGCGACGGCTTCTGCGCCTCGTGGGCGCCGGGGGAGGCGGCGATACGGAAGATCAGGATCACGGATATCGCGTACGTCACCGTGTCCGCCGCGAACGCGTAGGGCAGCCCCGCGAACGCCACGACCACCCCCGCCACCGCCGGGCCCGTGACCCCACCGACGGTCCAGCGCAGGGAGTTGAGCGCGGACGCGGCCGTCATGTGCTCGTGGGCCACGATCCGCGGCCACAGCGAGTCCAGCGCGGGCCGCTGGATCGAACCGAGCACCGAGGTCAGCGCCGCGATCACATACAGCGGCCATACGGCGGGCTCCGGCAGCAGCGAGTTGAACAGCAACGCCCCGCACAGCACACCGAGCCCGACCTCGGTCCAGACGATCAGCTTGCGCTTGTCCCACGCGTCGGCGAGCGCACCGCCGTAGAGCCCGAACACGATGAGGGGCACCAACTCCACGGCACCGACCGCGCCCACCGCCGCCGCGGAGCCCGTGAGTTCCTTGATCTGCACCGGGAGCGCGACGAACGTCAGGAAAGTGCCGAAGTTCGAGACCAGCCCCGCGAGCCAGAGCCTGCGGAAGTCGGCGGAGGCGTGCCAGGGGGCGAGGTCGGGGAGGAGGGCGCGGAGGCCGGTGGGGGGAGCGGTGCTGTCGGAGGGAGCGGTGCTGTCGGTCACGAGGGGCAATGGTCGGCGCGGGGCGCGGGCCTGGCAACCGGATTTCCGCCGGTCCTGCTGCCGGGGTGACCGGATTTCCTCGGGCTGTCGGCGGGCGGGCGGCGTGGGGGAGCCGGCGGTCACGGTCCGCCACGGTGACCCGGAGGCGGCGGTCTGGCACAGCTTTTCTCGTCCACGTGTCAACTGACCGAAACTGGTGGGCGGGTGGGAAATTGGTTACCAGCGGGCGGGTGGCGGTGCCGTCAGTTGGTCGGTCAGGCGGGACAGGCGGTCACGGAAACGGCGCCGGCCCCGCGCCGCCGGCAACACGTTCTCCCCGGCCGCCGCGCTCACCAGGTGCTGCACGGTGTCCAGGTCCAGGTCCGTGCCCTCGGGTACGGGGAGCGACTCGTGGGCCAGGGACGCCAGTTCGCGGTTCTCCGAGCCGAGGGAGAGGACGGTCGCCCCGGCCCGGCGGGCGTCGTGCACCCGTTCCAGGAGCGGGTCACCGGGGCCCTCGGGCGAGACGACCAGCAGCGTCTCGCCGCGCCGGGCCGCCTCGATCCGGCCGAGTCCGACGGTCAGATGGGACGGGTCGGAGGGGCGCGCGTCGTGCCGTACGAGAGTCGGGGCCAGCTCGGGTGTGCCCGACCAGGCGGCCTCGTCGACCAGGTGCGCCGCGAGATGCCACGGCTCGTACGCGGGCGTGCCCACCAGCAGCAGCCCGCCGCCGTGCGACACCACCGACCCGCGCAGCACCCCCGCGAACCGTCGCGTGGCCCCCAACCACTCGGTCCCGGCGAGCACTTCACGAAGCAGCGCGACCCGTACGGCGTCCATGGCCGAGCATCCTGCCGCAACCGGCCACTCGTGACGCGGAGTTCACCACGAATTCGCCCAACTTGGGGATGGTGCGGGCTCATAGGCCACACATGGAGCCAACGGCCACGCAAGGAGCCAACTCATGACAGACGTCACCGTTCCCTTCCGCGCGGGTGAAGGGGGCTACGCGAGCTACCGGATCCCGGCGGTGGTGGTGACCGCCGCCGGCACCCTCCTGGCGTTCTGCGAGGGGCGGGTCGACTCCGCGAGCGACCACGGCCACATCGAGATCGTCCTACGGCGCTCCACGGACGGCGGCCGCACCTGGGGCCCGCTCGCCGCCGCCGCCACCAACGGCGCCCATCTCGCGGGCAACCCCGCCCCCGTCGTCCTCGACACCGGCCGCATCCTGCTCGTGTACGTCCGCGCGACCGCCACCGCCACCGAGGACGCCATCCTGCGCGGCCAGGTGAAGCCGGCCGACGGGCGCAGGATCTGGGTGCGGTACAGCGACGACGACGGTGTCACCTGGTCGAGTTCGCAGGAGATCACCGAGCAGGTGAAGAAGCCCGAGTGGCGCTGGTACGCCACCACGCCCGGCCACGCGATCCAGTTGAGCACCGGCCGCGTGGTCGTCGCCGCCAACCACACGATCCCGCCCACCGGTACCGACGTGGGAAATGAGGCGAAGTACAACAGCGGCCACTGCCTGCTCAGCGACGACAGGGGCGAGACCTGGTCCCTCGGCTACCTCGACGAGAACCCGGACGGCTACGTCAACTGCAACGAGACCACCGCCGCCGAACTCCCGGACGGGCGCGTCTACTTCAACACCCGCAACGACTCGCCGTCCCCCGGCAACCGTGCCGACGCGTACTCGGCGGACGGCGGCAGGACCCTCGTCAAGCCCTTCCGTCCGCAGGCCGGCCTCACCGCCCCCGTCTGCGAGGCCGGCGTCCTGCAACTCCGCGACCCCGACGTGCTGTTGTACTCCGGCCCCGGCGACCCGGCCGCCCGCGCCCTGATGACCCTGCGCGCCTCCACCGACGACGGCACCACCTGGCGCCCGGTGCACACGGTCGACGGACTGCCCGCCGCCTACTCCGACCTCGTACGGATCGACGACGACACGGTCGGACTCCTCTACGAGACCGGCGACTTCGGACCGTACGAGACGATCACGTTCCGACGGGTGCCCGTGACGGACCTCACCTGACCCGTGACAGTCCTCACCTGACCCGTGACGGACCTCACCTGATCCGATACGGGTGCGGAGGCGGACGTAAAGTCGGCCCATGACCTCTACCGACAGTGCTGCACAGACCCCCGCGACGGCCCCGGCGAAGGCCCCCGCCAAGGACCCGTGGGACCTCCCCGACGTCTCCGGACTGGTCGTCGGCGTGCTCGGCGGGACCGGGCCGCAGGGCAAGGGCCTCGCCTACCGGCTCGCCAAGGCCGGCCAGAAGGTGATCATCGGTTCCCGTGCCGCCGACCGCGCGCAGGCCGCCGCCGACGAACTCGGTAACGGTGTCGAGGGCGCCGACAACGCGGAGACCGCGCGCCGCAGCGACGTCGTGATCGTCGCCGTGCCCTGGGACGGACACGGCAAGACCCTGGAGTCGCTGCGCGAGGAACTGGCCGGCAAACTCGTCGTCGACTGCGTCAACCCGCTCGGCTTCGACAAGAAGGGCGCCTACGCGCTGAAGCCGGAGGAGGGCAGCGCCGCCGAACAGGCCGCCGCCCTGCTGCCCGACTCGCGGGTCGCCGCCGCCTTCCACCACCTGTCGGCGGTGCTGCTCATGGACACGGAGATCGCCGAGATCGACACGGACGTCATGGTCCTGGGCGAGGAGCGCGCCGACGTCGAGATCGTGCAGGCGCTGGCCGGCCGTATCCCCGGCATGCGCGGTGTCTTCGCCGGCCGGCTGCGCAACGCCCACCAGGTGGAGTCCCTGGTCGCGAACCTGATCTCCGTCAACCGCCGCTACAAGGCGCACGCGGGGCTGCGCGTCACGGACGTCTGAGCGGGTGGGGGACACTGATGGCAGCCAACCATCAGTGTCCCCTTTGTTCTACTGCTCTGTTCTACTGCGTTCGTTCTGCCGACAGGAGCCGATCCCATGCCCCGCCTCGCCCTCTACGCCCTCGTCGTCTGCCTGCTCGCGGTGACCGCGGCGGTCGTCTCGTTCGTGCAGGGCAGCTTGCTCGGGATCGTGTGGGTACTGATCGCGGGGCTCTCGTCCAACATGTGCTGGTACTACCTGAAGCGCGGCCGGTCGGTCATCCGCTGATCGAGCAGAACTCGTTGCTGCCCTGCCAGAAGCGGTACAGGTTCTGACCGCAGTAGGTCTCGAATTCGCTGATGCCGAGGCCGCGCAGGATCGCGTTGATCACATCGAAGAAGTACGTGTTGATCGACGGCACCCACAGCAGCGCGAACACGAACAGCAGGCCGAACGGCGCGAACGGCTCCACCTGCCGCTTGATGTTGTACGACAGCCAGGGCTCGATCACGCCGTAGCCGTCCAGGCCCGGCACCGGCAGGAAGTTCAGCAGCGCGGCCGTGACCTGGAGCAGCGCGAGGAACGCCAGCGCGAACCGGAAGTCCCGCGGCACCCCGTCGAGCGAGTGCAGCCAGAACGGCGCGGTGCACACCGCCGCGAAGAGCACGTTCGTCAGCGGACCGGCCGCCGAGATCAGACTGTGCTTCCACCTGCCCTGGATACGGTTGCGCTCGATGAACACCGCGCCGCCGGGCAGACCGATGCCGCCCATGATGACGAAGATCACGGGGAGCACGATGCTGAGCAGCGCGTGCGTGTACCTCAGCGGGTTGAGGGTGAGATAGCCCTTCGAGCCGACCGAGATGTCCCCGCTGTGCAGGGCGGTGCGCGCGTGCGCGTACTCGTGCAGACACAGGGAGACGATCCAGGCCGCCGTCACGAACAGGAACACGGCGATGCCCGGCTTCTCGGCGAACCCGGTCCAGGTGGCCCAGCCGGTCACCGCCGTGACAGCCAGGATCCCGAGGAAGACGGGACTGATCCGCCGGTCACTGGGGCGGGTGGTGGTGGCGGTCATGGGGGCGGGCTCCCTGCTGGGTCGGTGGACGCGAAGCCCGACGGTACCGGGCACTAGGGGAAAACGTCTCGCGAGTGGCCGTCGGTTCCGGGGAAGGTAGGGGACAGGGGAGGGCGGGGACATGGGACTCTGACACGCGCTCTACGACTCCGTCACCCCTCGGGGGCTTCTTGGGGGGCGTCGTACCGCGTCCGGCGCCGCGCCGCCGTAACCCCGTGACCGCTTTCCACGCCACCGGAGACAATGGACCCCGTGCGCTATCGCATTCTCGGCACCACCCAGGCACTCCGCCCCGACGGCACGCCCGTCCCGGTCGGCGGGGCGCGGCTGCGCGCCCTGCTCACCGTGCTCGCCCTGCGGCCCGGCAAGGCCGTGCCCGCGAGCCTCCTGGTGGACGAGGTGTGGGCCGGCGACCGGCCCGCCGACGCCGCGGGCGCGCTCCAGGCGCTGGTGGGCAGGCTGCGCCGGGCGCTCGGCGCCGACGCGATCGGCTCGGCGGAGAGCGGCTACCGGCTCGCCGCCGCCCCCGACGACATCGACCTGCACCGTTTCGAGCGGCTGACGGGGGAGGGGCTGCGGGCGCTGGCCGACGGCAACCCCGCGAAGGCGGCGGAGGTCCTGGACGACGCGCTGGCCCTGTGGGGCGGCCCGGCCCTGGCCGACCTCCCCGACCGCACGGCGGAGGCGGCCCGTTGGGAGACCCGCCACCTCGACGCCCGCCGCGCCCGCCTCACCGCGGCCCTGGCCCTCGGCGACGCGGACACGGCCCTGCCCGAACTGACCGCCCTGTGCGACACCCACCCCCTAGACGAACCCCTCCAGTCCCTGCGCCTGAAGGCCCTCCGCGCGACGGGCCGCACGGCGGAGGCACTGGCCGCCTACGAGGACGTACGACAACTGCTCGCGGACCGGCTGGGCTCCGACCCGGGACCCGAACTGCGGGCGCTGCACGGGGAGTTGCTGAGTCCGGGGGACGGCGGTTACGGCGGGTCCGGTGGTCGTGGCGGTTTCGGTGGGCCTGGTGGCCGTGCCGGATTCGACGGACCTGGTGCCTACGACGGCCCCGCTGGACCGGGCTACGGCGACGCACCCGGTGGACCGGGCGACGGCGACGGACCCGGTGGACCGGGCGACGGCGACGGACCCGGTGGACCGGGCGACGGCGACGGACCTGGCGGTCACGGCGGGCCGGCCGACGACGCCGATCACCACAGGACCGCAGGCGACGCCGATCACCGCAGCCCCGGGACCCACGTCACCGCCCCCGCCGACAGCGCCCCTGCCCCGACCACTCCCGGCGCTCTTCCCGCCCCGCCCCCCGGCAACCTCCGCGCCCGCCTCACCTCCTTCGTCGGTCGGGAGGCCGACATCGACGTCATCCGGGGCGATCTCGCGTCGGCCCGGCTGGTGACGCTGCTCGGGCCCGGCGGGGCCGGGAAAACACGGCTGTCGCAGGAGGCCGCCGAAGGCGTGCGGGACGCGGCGCGGGACGGGGTGTGGCTGGCCGAACTCGCCCCCGTCGACGACCCCGACGCCGTACCGACGGCCGTGCTCACCGCGGTCGGCGCGCGCGAGACCGTGATGTACGGCGCCGGCGCCGAGGCGATCCGGGCCGCCGGCGGTGAGCGGCACGACGACCCCGTCGACCGGCTCGCCGAACACTGCGGCAGCCGCCGGATGCTGATCGTCCTCGACAACTGCGAGCACGTCGTGGACGCCGCCGCCCGGCTCGTGGAGGCCTTGCTGGAGCGCTGCCCCGGCCTCACCGTGCTCGCCACCAGCCGTGAACCCCTGGGCGTCCCCGGCGAGTTGCTGCGCCCGGTGGAGCCACTGCCCGACCCCGTCGCGCTACGGCTGCTCGCCGACCGCGGGGCCGCCGCCCGGCCGGGGTTCACGGTCGAGGACGACCCCGAGGCCTGCGCCGAGATCTGCCGGCGCCTCGACGGACTGCCCCTCGCCATCGAGCTGGCGGCCGCCAGGCTGAGGATGTTGACGCCGCGTCAGATCGCCGACCGGCTCGACGACCGCTTCCGGCTGCTCACTTCGGGCAGCCGTACGCTCCTGCCCCGACAGCAGACCCTGCGGGCCGTCGTCGACTGGTCCTGGGACCTGCTCGACGAGGACGAACGGGACGTGCTGACCACCCTGTCCGTCTTCGCCGGCGGCTGCGACCTCGACGCCGCCGAGGCCGTGTGCGGGCCCGTCGCGTTCGAGACGCTCGGCTCCCTCGTCGACAAGTCCCTTGTGGTGGCCGCCCCTTCGGGTGACGGGGAGATGCGCTACCGGCTCCTGGAGACCGTCGCCGAGTACGCGGGCGAGCGGCTCGACGAGGCCGGCCGGCGCCCCCGCGCCGAACGCGCCCATCTGACGTACTACCGCGAACTCGCCCGCACCACCGACCCGTTGCTGCGCGGCCCCCGCCAACTCGCCGCCGTGGGACGGCTGGAGCGCGAGTACGAGAACCTCCGCACCGCCCTGCGGCACGCCATCGCCGAGCGCGACGAACAGGAGGCGACCTGCCTCGTCCTGTCGCTGGTCTGGTACTGGCAGATGCGCGACGTCCGCACCGAGGCCCGCAACTGGTGCGCCGAGGTCATGGCCCTGGGCCCCGACCCCTTCACCGCCCCCGTCCGCCGCGCCGCCCCGGTCTGGCAGCGCTGTACCGACATCCCGCCCCCGCTGACCGGAGAACTCCTCGCCGAGGCCCGGCGCGGTGTCCATCTCGCCCATCTGTCCTGGATGGACACGGAGTTGGAGGCCTGGGAGGCACCGGAGGCGAAGGAGAAACTGCGCCTGATCACCGAGGTCTACGAACCCGGCTATCCGCAGACCTGCCGTGCGCCCGGCATGTTCTGGTTCTTCGCCGTGATGCTCAGCGGCAGCGTGGAGCGGCTGCCCGTGATCCTCGAAGCCGCCGTCCACACCTGCCGCTCCAACCCCGGCATGGAGTGGGAACTCGCCACCACTCTCCAGATGCGCGCCAACATGCTCGCCAACCGCAGCGACTGGGCGGGCGACGCGGCCCGGGACGCCGACGAGTCGCTGGCGATCTTCCGCCGGCTCGGCGACGACTGGGGCACCGCCGAGGCGCTCTCCGCACGCGCCGAGGCCCGGGAACGCACCGGCGAGTACCGACTCGCCGCGGTCGACTACGAGGCCGCGATCGAACACGCCGAACAGCTCGGCGCCCGCGGTCAGACGGCCGTGCTCCGCGCCCGGCTCGGCAGCGCGCTCATCGAGGGGGGAGAGCCCGAACGGGGCGAGCACATGCTGCGCGAGGTGATCGAGAGGCCGTACGGTCCGGCGAGCAACGAGGCGATGCCCGCCGCCCGGATGTTCCTCGCGGGTTACCTCGGCCTGACCGGCCGGGTCGTCGAGGCGCGCGAGCAACTGCGGCGGCTGCGCGAGGAGTTCTCGATCGCCCACTTCGTCGTCTTCGACGCGTTCATCCTCGGCTCGGAGGCCTGGGTGGAGGCGCTCGACGGCAACTACGAGGAGTGCCTGGACAGGATAGGGCAGGCGCTGCAACGGGCCGGCGACCCGCTCTCCGAGGCCATCGCCCCGCACATGAGGCCGCTGTACCTGGCCATCGCCGCGGTCGGCCTCGCCGGGACCGACGGCGGCAGCCGGGCCCGGGACAGCGTCCGCTGCATCGTCGCGGCACGGGAGTTGCTGCCGCCCGGACACGTCAGCACGTCCATGGAACGCGAGGTGTACCTCCAGGCCGAGCGGCACGCGCGCGCCGCGCTCGGCGACGAGACCTTCGAGGCGTACGAGGCCGAGTACGCCGAAGGCGGCGGCCTCTCCGTGGAGGAGGCCGCCGCCCTGGTGCGAAGCTGACGCGTACCGGTGGGACGCGACTGTGGAACGTACCGGTCCGGTCCGGTCAGGTCTTGGTGCGGAACTTGTAGATCGAGATCGGGGCCATCACCGCGGTGAGCCCCACCGACCAGGCGAGGGTCAGCAGCGTGCCGTGGGCGACCGGGCCGCCCACCATCAGCCCGCGGGCCGCGTCGGCCAGGGCGGACAGCGGGTTGTAGTCGGTGAAGTTCTGCAGCCAGCCCGGCATGGACTGGGTCGGCGCGAAGATCGACGAGCCGAACTGCAGCGGCATCAGCACCAGGAATCCCATGGCCTGCACGGACTGCGCGCTCTTCATGGTCACGCCGAGGGTGAGGAACACCCACATCAGGGCCGAGCCGAACACCGCTGACAGTCCGATCGCGGCGAACATGCCGAGCCAGTGGTGGATGTGGAAGCCGACGAGGACACCGACGACCATCAGCACGGCGGACGCGACCAGCATCCGCATCATCTCGACCGCGATCTTGGCGATCAGCACCGAAGCGCGCCCGATGGGCAGCGACCGGAACCGGTCCATGACCCCGGTGTGGAAGTCGGTGTTGAAGCCGGTGCCCACGCCCTGGGCCATGTTCATGCCCATCATGGCGAGCAGACCGGGCACGACGTACTGCACGTACGCCTCCTGCCCGCCGCCGAGCGACTGCCCGATCGAGCCGCCGAAGACGTACACGAACAGCAGCGTGAAGATGACCGGGAACAGGATGGCGTCGAACATCGACTCCGGGTCCTGCCGGATCCACAGCAGGTTGCGGCGGATCAGGGCGCCGGTGTGGCGCAGATGGTTGCGCAGCGGGATACGGGGGTCCGCCGCCGATACGCCGGCGGGGCTCACGGTGACGGCGCTCATACGGCGACCTCCTCGCGGTCGTGGGTGGGCACGGTGTCCTGCGGGGCGCCGGCGCGGTGTCCGGTCAGGGACAGGAACACCTCGTCCAGGCTGGGGAGTTCGGTGGTGATGGAGGCGATGGTGATGCCGCGGGCGCTCACCGCGCCGACCACGGCGGTCAGTTGCTCGTCACTGAGGATCGGCACCAGGACCGTGCCACTCTCCACGTCGACACTGACGGTGGCGAGTCCGGTGATACCCAGCTCGTCCAACGCGCGGGCCAGCGGCCGCAGTTGCAGCGGATCGGCCGCCCGGATGCGCAGCGCCCGCCCCCCGACCCTCGCCTTCAGCTCATCAATGGCGCCACTCGCCACGACCTTGCCGTGGTCGACGACGGTCAGCTCCGAGGCGAGCGCCTCGGCCTCCTCCATGTACTGGGTGGTGAGCAGCACGGTCACGCCCCCGCCGACCATGGACTTCACCTCGTCCCACACCTCCATGCGGGTGCGGGGGTCGAGACCGGTGGTCGGCTCGTCGAGGAACAGCACCTGCGGGTGCCCGATCATCGAGGCCGCGAGGTCGAGCCGGCGGCGCATACCGCCGGAGTACGTACTCGTGGGCCGCTTGGCCGCGTCCGTCAGCGAGAACCGCTCCAGCAGTTCGTCGGCGCGGGCACGGGCATCTTTGCGGGACAGGTCGAGCAGCCGCCCGATCATGTACAGGTTCTCCCAGCCGGGGAGCTTCTCGTCCACGGAGGCGTACTGGCCGGTGAGGCCTATCACCCGGCGCAGCTGGCGGGGCTGGCGCAGGACGTCGTAGCCGGCGACGGTGGCCTCGCCGGAGGTCGGGGCGAGCAGCGTGGACAGGATGCGTACGAGGGTGGTCTTACCGGCACCGTTCGGCCCGAGCACACCCATCACGGTGCCCTCCCGGACGTCCAGGTCGACGCCGTCCAGCGCCTTGGTCTCGCCGTAGTGCTTGACCAGCCCCCGCACGGACACGGCCGTGCCGCCGGAATTCTTGTCGATTCGCGTCATGGCAACGACAGTGCCAGGGCCCGCCGACAGATCACCGACATCCTGCCGACAGCCGCCTACAGGTCACCGACAGCCGCTGATGGTGCATTTCTGGGCCGACCGAGCCAGGTGGGGGCGCACCTCTTGGCCGACCGAGCCAGGTGGGGGTGCACCTCTTGGCCGACCGAGTCACGTGGGGGTGCGCCTCTTGGCCGACCGAGTCGGGTGGAGGTGCGCCTCTTGGCCGACCGAGTCGGGTGGTGGGTGGGCATAGGC
>NZ_JBHXME010000139.1:0-29793 GCF_042721125.1 Streptomyces sp. NPDC058469 | reverse complement strand
CGGTCTCGACGAGATTGTCCTCCCCGGGCACCCCCTGGTGCCCGAGCTCCTCCGCTCCAAGGAAGAGGCGATCTTTCCCGACCACGACGACACGTTGATCCGGGCCGAGGCGGTACTCAACGCCGCCCCCGCGCACGAGCACCCGCTCGACACGGTGTGCCGGGGCATCAAGGAAGTCATGCGCATGTACGCGGCCCAGCCGGAGATCTCGGTCGCGCGCTACAAGCTGACGCGCGAGGTGCCCACCCTGCGCGAGGCCGAGATCGCGTCGGTGGCCCGCTACGAGCGGCTGTTCACGCGCTATCTCCTGGGCCACTTCGACGAGCACGCGCACGACGACGACGCCAACGACGACCCGCTGCTCGCCGAGGTCGCCGCCTCGGCCGTGGTCACCGCCCACAACCACGTGCTGCGGCGCTGGCTGCGGGCCGGCGGCCAGGGCGACGTGGAGGCACAGCTCGACCACGCCTTCGGGATCGTACGGAAGACGTTCGGCAGCGGCATCGGCGCCGGCCGCACCACGACCCCCAAGCCGGCCACGGCGATGGTGCACCAGCAGGGCGAGGTCCTGGTGACGGTCGCCCGCACCGACGCCCCGCTGGACGAGGTCATGCGGACCATCGAAGAGGCTCTGCGGGACCGCTGACCTCCCCGCCCCCTCTGTGACGACGGCCACCCCACGGGGTGGCCGTTTTGGCATGTCAGAGCCCCTTTTCACGCATCTTTCAGACCCCATTCGATCGATCATCGCTCATTTGTTACGTAAAGATTTCACCTGAGAGCGATTCATGGCACTCGGTGCCTTGCGAGGTGACACGCAGTGTCATACGTTGAAGGTGTCCGGGCGGCCGGCGTACAGAGACCTCTCGTACGTCGACTGTCCCCGCGGCCCACTACCGGGCCGCGCGCCCGGACGCCTGCGTCACAGGCAACCTCCCGCGCCACAAAGCGCTGCCGAAGCACCACCCCGCCGAACCGACGGCACCTCACCACCCACCCTCAGCAGCAGCACCGACGTAACCATCGGCGCCCCTCCCTCAGGGCGCCCTTCGCCGGAGGCAACACCGTGACCGTGAAGGACATCCTGGACGCGATCCAGTCGCCGGACTCGACTCCGGCCGATTTCGCCGCCCTGCCGCTCCCCGAGTCGTACCGCGCGATCACCGTGCACAAGGACGACACGGACATGTTCGCGGGCCTCGCCACCCGCGACAAGGACCCCCGCAAGTCGATCCACCTGGACGACGTCCCGGTGCCCGAACTCGGCCCGGGCGAGGCCCTGGTGGCCGTGATGGCCTCCTCGGTCAACTACAACTCCGTGTGGACGTCGATCTTCGAGCCGATGGCGACCTTCGGTTTCCTGGAGCGCTACGGCAAGCTCAGCGAGCTCACCAAGCGGCACGACCTGCCGTACCACATCATCGGCTCCGACCTCGCGGGCGTCGTCCTGCGCACCGGCCCCGGCGTGAATGCCTGGAAGCCCGGTGACGAGGTCGTCGCGCACTGCCTGAGCGTGGAGTTGGAGTCCTCCGACGGGCACAACGACACGATGCTCGACCCGGAGCAGCGCATCTGGGGCTTCGAGACCAACTTCGGCGGACTCGCCGAGATCGCACTCGTCAAGTCGAACCAACTGATGCCCAAGCCGGGCCACTTGTCGTGGGAGGAGGCCGCCGCCCCGGGGCTCGTGAACTCCACCGCCTACCGGCAGTTGGTCTCCCGCAACGGCGCCGGCATGAAGCAGGGCGACAACGTCCTCATCTGGGGGGCGAGCGGCGGACTCGGCTCGTACGCGACGCAGTTCGCGCTCGCGGGCGGCGCCAACCCGATCTGTGTCGTCTCCAGCCCCCAGAAGGCGGACATCTGCCGGGCGATGGGCGCCGAGGCGATCATCGACCGCACCGCCGAGGACTACAAGTTCTGGGCCGACGAGCACCACCAGGACCCGCGCGAGTGGAAGCGCTTCGGCAAGCGCATCCGTGAACTCACCGGCGGCGAGGACGTGGACATCGTCTTCGAGCACCCGGGCCGCGAGACCTTCGGCGCAAGCGTTTACGTCACCCGCAAGGGCGGCACGATCGTCACGTGTGCCTCGACCTCCGGGTACAACCACGAGTACGACAACCGCTACCTGTGGATGTCCCTGAAGAAGATCGTCGGCTCGCACTTCGCCAACTACCGCGAGGCCTGGGAGGCCAACCGGCTGGTCGCGAAGGGCAAGATCCACCCGACGCTCTCCCGGGTGTACTCCCTGGAGGAGACCGGGCAGGCCGCCTACGACGTCCACCGCAACCTCCACCAGGGCAAGGTCGGCGTCCTGTGCCTCGCCCCCGAGGAAGGCCTGGGCGTCCGCGACGAGGAACTGCGCGCGACGCACATCGACGCGATCAACCGCTTCCGGAACATCTGAGGTCCCGTAGATGACTGAGCGTCAGAAAGACCGGCCGTGGCTCATGCGCACGTACGCCGGTCACTCCACGGCCGAGGCGTCCAACGAGTTGTACCGGCGCAACCTCGCCAAGGGCCAGACCGGTCTGTCGGTCGCGTTCGACCTGCCGACGCAGACCGGCTACGACTCCGACCACATCCTCGCCCGCGGCGAGGTCGGCCGGGTCGGTGTGCCGGTGGCCCACGTCGGTGACATGCGCCGGCTGTTCCAGGACATCCCCCTGGACCAGATGAACACCTCGATGACGATCAACGCCACCGCCATGTGGCTGCTGGCGCTCTATCAGGTCGTCGCCGAGGAGCAGGGTGTGGACATCACCCAGCTCCAGGGGACGACCCAGAACGACATCGTCAAGGAGTACCTGTCGCGGGGCACGCACGTGTTCCCGCCGGTTCCCTCGCTCCGGCTGACGACGGACATGATCTGCTACACGGTCAACCACATCCCCAAGTGGAACCCGATCAACATCTGCAGCTACCACCTCCAGGAGGCCGGGGCCACCCCGGTCCAGGAGATCGCGTACGCGATGTCCACCGCGATCGCCGTCCTGGACGCGGTGTTCGCGTCCGGCCAGATCCCCGAGGACCGCAAGGGCGATGTCGTCGCCCGCATCTCCTTCTTCGTGAACGCGGGCGTCCGCTTCATCGAGGAGATGTGCAAGATGCGCGCCTTCGGCCGCATCTGGGACGAGATCACCCGCGAGCGCTACGGCATCGAGAACCCGAAGCAGCGCCGGTTCCGCTACGGCGTCCAGGTCAACTCCCTCGGCCTGACCGAGGCGCAGCCGGAGAACAACGTCCAGCGGATCGTGCTGGAGATGCTGGCCGTGACGCTGTCCAAGGACGCACGCGCGCGTGCCGTGCAACTTCCGGCGTGGAACGAGGCGTTGGGGCTGCCCCGCCCCTGGGACCAGCAGTGGTCGCTGCGCATCCAGCAGGTGCTGGCGCACGAGAGCGACCTGCTGGAGTACGCGGACATCTTCGAGGGCTCGCACGTCATCGAGGCGAAGGTCGCCTCGCTGGTCGAGGAGTCCCTCGCCGAGATGGACCGCATCGAGGAGATGGGCGGCGCGATGGCCGCCGTCGAGTCCGGCTACCTCAAGTCGCAGCTCGTGTCCTCGCACGCGGAGCGCCGGGCCCGTATCGAGTCCGGTCAGGAGAAGATCGTTGGCGTCAACATCTTCAACACGACCGAGCCCAATCCGCTGACCGCGGACCTCGACACGGCGATCCAGACGGTCGACCCGGCCGTCGAGGCCCGTGTCATCGAGTCGTTGCAGCGCTGGCGGGACACCCGCTACCAGCCGCCGTTCAACCACCCGCGCCCGTGCAAGGCGCTGGAGCGGCTGAAGGAGGCCGCCAAGGGCACCGGCAACCTCATGGAGGCCACCCTGGAGTGCGCCCGCGCCGGTGTCACGACCGGTGAGTGGTCCGGGGCCCTGCGCGAGGTGTTCGGCGAGTTCCGGGCACCGACCGGTGTCTCGTCGGCGCCGGTCGCGGTCCCCGCCGAGGAGGGCTCGCCGATGGCCGAGGTACGCCGCAAGGTGGACGTGACGGCGCGCGAGATGGGCGCCGGAAAGCTGCGGTTCCTGGTCGGCAAGCCGGGCCTGGACGGGCACTCCAACGGCGCCGAGCAGATCGCCGTACGCGCGCGTGACGCCGGCTTCGAGGTGGTCTACCAGGGCATCCGGCTGACCCCGGAGCAGATCGTGGACGCGGCCCTCGCCGAGGACGTGCACGCGGTCGGCCTGTCCATCCTGTCCGGCTCGCACGCGCAGTTGGTGCCGGACGTGCTGGACCGGCTCCGCGAGGCCGGCGCGGCCGACATCCCGGTGATCGCGGGCGGGATCATCCCGAACGCCGACGCCGAGCAGCTCAGGGCCGCGGGAGTGGCCGCGGTCTTCACCCCGAAGGACTTCGACATCACGGGAATCATCGGCCGTATCGTCGACGAGATCCGGAAAGCGAACAAGCTCGACCCTCTGGAGGTCCCCGCATGACCACGCCCGCCCCCGTCAACCGGCTTCGCCCGCGGCGCTCCTGTCTCGCGGTCCCCGGGAGCAACCCGCGTTTCCTGGAGAAGGCGCAGGGTCTCCCGGCCGACCAGGTCTTCCTGGACCTGGAGGACGCGTGCGCGCCGCTCGCCAAGCCCGAGGCGCGGCACACCATCGTCAAGTTCCTCAACGAGGGCGACTGGACGGGCAAGACGCGGGTCGTGCGCGTCAACGACTGGACGACCGAGTGGACGTACCGCGATGTCGTGACCGTGGTCGAGGGCGCGGGGCAGAACCTCGACTGCATCATGCTGCCGAAGGTGCAGGACGCGCAGCAGGTCGTAGCGCTCGATCTGCTGCTCACGCAGATCGAGAAGACGATGGGCTTCGAGGTCGGCAAGATCGGTATCGAGGCGCAGATCGAGAACGCGCAGGGCCTCAACAACGTCAACGAGATCGCCACCGCTTCCCAGCGCGTCGAGACGATCATCTTCGGACCGGCCGACTTCATGGCGTCGATCAACATGAAGTCGTTGGTCGTGGGCGAGCAGCCGCCCGGCTACCCGGCGGACGCCTACCACTACATCCTGATGAAGATCCTGATGGCCGCCCGCGCGAACAACCTCCAGGCGATCGACGGCCCTTACCTCCAGATCCGCAACCTCGATGGCTACCGCGCGGTCGCCCAGCGTGCCGCCGCGCTCGGCTTCGACGGCAAGTGGGTGCTGCACCCGGGCCAGGTCGAGGCGTCCAACGAGATCTTCTCGCCGTCCCAAGAGGACTTCGACCACGCCGAGTTGATCCTGGACGCGTACGACTACTACACGTCCGAGGCGGGCGGCAGGAAGGGCTCCGCGATGCTCGGCGACGAGATGATCGACGAGGCCAGCCGCAAGATGGCGCTGGTCATCTCGGGCAAGGGCCGGGCCGCCGGTATGGAGCGCACCAGCAAGTTCGAAGCCCCGGAGGCCTGAGCACCATGCAGTTCGGACGCACCTACGAGGAGTTCGAGGTCGGCGCGGTCTACAAGCACTGGCCCGGGAAGACGGTCACGGAGTACGACGACCACCTCTTCTGTCTCCTGACGATGAACCACCACCCGCTCCACATGGACGCCAACTACGCCGAGAACACAACGGACTTCGGCAAGAACGTCGTGGTCGGCAACTACATCTACTCGCTGCTGCTGGGCATGTCGGTGCCGGACGTGTCGGGCAAGGCGATCGCCAACCTGGAGGTCGAGTCGCTGAAGCACGTGGCGCCGACCTTCCACGGCGACACGATCTACGGCGAGACCACGGTCCTCGACAAGACGCCCTCCAGGTCGAAGAACGACCGCGGGATCGTGTACGTCGAGACCAAGGGCTACAAGCAGGACGGCACGCTGGTCTGCGTGTTCCGCCGCAAGGTGATGGTGCCGACCGAGACGTACATCAAGGAGCGCGGCGGCGAGCAGCCCGGCCGCCCGGACCTGAAGCAGCAGGAGAAGTAGCCATGGCGCGACTCGCCCAGACCGCCGGTCTCACCGACATCCAGCGGGAGATCCTCTCCACCGTCCGCGACTTCGTGGACAAGGAGATCCTCCCGGTCGCCACCGAGCTGGAGCACCGCGACGAGTATCCGCAGCAGATCGTCGACGGGCTCAAGGAGTTGGGCCTGTTCGGCCTGATGATCCCGGAGGAGTACGGCGGCCTGGGCGAGTCCCTGTTGACGTACGCCCTGTGTGTGGAGGAGATCGCGCGCGGGTGGATGTCGGTGTCCGGGATCATCAACACCCACTTCATCGTGGCCTACATGCTCAAGCAGCACGGCACGCAGGAGCAGAAGGACCACTTCCTGCCGCGCATGGCGGCCGGCGACATCCGGGGCGCGTTCTCGATGTCGGAGCCCGCGCTCGGTTCGGACGTCTCCGCGATCACGTCGAAGGCGGTGAAGGACGGCGACGAGTACGTCCTGACCGGCCAGAAGATGTGGCTGACGAACGGCGGTACGTCGTCGCTCGTCGCCGTCCTCGTGCGAAGTGACGAAGGGCACCCGGAGGGCACCGCGCCCCACAAGTCGATGACGACCTTCCTGATCGAGAAGGAGCCCGGTTTCGGTGAGGTCCAGCCCGGGCTCACCATCCCCGGGAAGATCGACAAGATGGGCTACAAGGGCGTCGACACCACCGAGTTGATCATGGACGGTCTGCGGATTCCGGCCGACCGCGTGCTCGGCGGCGAGACCGGCCGAGGTTTTTACCAAATGATGGACGGAGTCGAGGTCGGCCGCGTCAACGTGGCGGCGCGTGGCTGCGGTGTCGCTCAGCGTGCCTTCGAACTGGGCGTCTCGTACGCGCAGCAGCGTCACACGTTCGGGAAGCCCATCGCCCAGCACCAGGCGATCCAGTTCAAGCTGGCGGAGATGGCTACCAAGGTCGAGGCCGCCCATGCGATGATGGTCAATGCGGCACGCAAAAAGGACTCCGGGGAACGAAACGACCTTGAGGCAGGGATGGCGAAGTACCTCGCCTCCGAGTACTGCAAGGAGGTCGTCGAGGACGCCTTCCGGATCCACGGCGGGTACGGCTTCTCCAAGGAGTACGAGATCGAACGCCTTTACCGCGAGGCGCCGATGCTGTTGATCGGCGAAGGTACCGCCGAAATCCAGAAAATGATCATCGGGCGCAGGTTGCTCGAAGAGTATCGATTCCAGGGCTGATTGTCCGTTTAGGGGTGTTTTCTTCGAGAAGAAGATCACACCCCGTCAACGCTCTTCGGCCGCCGACTCGGCTTCCTGGCTTGCCCAGTTGTGGCCCGCGACCGGTACGATCCCGGGAAAGCCGCCGTCCCCCGTTACAGCGCGGCATCATCCGCTACGAAGGTCATCCATGCCCCACAGCCAAACCTCTGCACCACGCGACAGCCTGGCAGGCGTACGCCTCGCGCGCGGAGCATCGCCGTGGCTCCTGCCGACCGTCGCCACCGCAGCCCTCAGCCTGGTACGTGCGCGCAAGTCCGGCGCCGCCAAGGTCGTGGCCGTACCCGCCACCGCGCTCGCGGCGGGCATGCTGTGGTTCTTCCGCGACCCCGAGCGCGAGATCACCCAAGGCCGGGTCATCTCGCCCGCCGACGGTGTGGTGCAGAGCATCATGCCGTGGAAGGACGGTCGCACCCGCGTCGCCATCTTCATGAGCCCGTTGAACGTCCACGTCAACCGCGCGCCGCTCTCCGGCACGGTGACGTCGGTCGAGCACATCCCGGGCGGTTTCGTTCCCGCGTTCAACAAGGAGAGCGAGAACAACGAGCGGGTCGTCTGGCACTTCGACACCGAGCTCGGTGACATCGAGATGATCCAGATCGCCGGCGCCGTCGCCCGCCGTATCGTTCCCTACGTTCCGCAGGGCACGAAGGTCGAGCAGGGCGAGCGCATCGGACTGATCCGCTTCGGTTCGCGCGTCGACATCTACCTCCCCGAGGGTGTCGAAGTGGACGTGGAGGTCGGTCAGAAGACGGTGGCTGGGGTGACTCGCATTGACCGTGGTTGATCCGGAGACACAGACGGGCTGGGTGCCCGAGGCCGACGAGGTGGACGACGAGGAGGAGATGCCTCTTTCTCTCCGCCTCTCAATAGCGGACACCCTCACCCTCGGCAACGCCACCTGCGGCTTCATGGCGGTGTACTTCACCACCACCGGCATCCTGATCCCGCATCTGACGGGCAACGACGAGTCGACCGGCATGGCCCGCCACAGCGCGGCCACCGCGGTCATCCTGATGCTGTGCGCGGCGGTCTTCGACCTCTTCGACGGCCTCGTCGCCCGCAAACTGCGCTCCTCCCCCATGGGCGCGGAGCTGGACAACCTGTCGGACCTGATCAGCTTCGGCCTCGCGCCGGCGTACTTCGTCCTCGTCTACGGCATGGTCGCCGACGACGCGCACCAGAGAGTGGCCGCGGTCGGTGCGATCGTGGTGCTGCTGGCGGTGGTGCTGCGGCTTGCGCGCTTCTCGTGCGTGACCCCGCCGAACGGCATGTTCCAGGGCATGCCCTCCCCGTTCGGTGCGCTGACGGTGGTCTCGATCGTGCTCCTGGAGCTGCCCTTCGTGGCGACGCTCCTGGCGATCCTGGGCACCGCCTGGCTGATGGTGAGCCGGGTCGAGTACCCGAAGCCGCGGGGCCGCCTCGCGGTGGCGATGCTCGCCTGGATCGTCCTGTCGATGGGCCTGCTGGCATCCTGGGCGTTCGACGCTCCGGGCGGCCAGCTGCTCCTCCAGACGGGCTGCGCGCTCCAGCTGGTGATGGGCGCGGTGATCCCGCTGTTCGCGACGGCCCGCCGCGTGAACAACTTCCGCGGCAACCGGCGCGAGGCGCGAGCGGCACAGCTGCCGTAGTTCTTCAGAGCTGACGAAGGGCCCCGGACCGTTTTACGGTTCGGGGCCCTTCGCTTGTGCGGTGCCCGGTGTTGGTGCGGGCCGTCCTGGGGGCTGCGCCCCCAGACCCCGCTTCGGCCCTGAAGGGGCCTCGTCCTCAAACGCCGGACGGGCTGGATTGTGCCGGCCCGCGTCCGAAGAAACCCGTGCTCAGGCCAGGAAAGGGCGGGTCCCAGACCAGGAAGGGCAGGGCTCAGACCAGGAAGTCCCGGGCGATGTTCTCCGCCACGCGCTCCAGGATCGGTCCCGCGTCCGCGATGCACTTCACGACGTCCGGTTCGAGCGAGGTGAGGGGGTAGGCGCGGCGGATGCCGGCGTGGCCGAGGGACTGTGGGGGCAGGGCGAGGCGGCCGCAGACGGCGACGACCTCCCTGCCCTCCGCGCGGGCCGCCGCGGCGACGCCTGCCGGGGCCTTGCCGTGCAGGGTCTGTTCGTCGAGGGAGCCCTCGCCGGTGATGACCAGGGTGGCGCCCTCCAGGGCGGCGGCGAAGCCGAGGACGTCGAGCATGACCTCGATGCCGGGGCGGAAGCGGGCGCCGAGGAGGAGCGCGCCGTAGCCGATGCCGCCCGCGGCACCGGCGCCGGGTGCGGCGGCGTACTCGGCGGCCTTGGCGCCGATCGCCTTCTCCAGGACCTTCGCGTAGTGCCCGAGGGCCGCGTCGAGGGCGTCCACGTCGTCCGGCGCGGCGCCCTTCTGGGGGCCGTAGACCGCGGGCGCGCCCTTGGGGCCGGTGAGCGGGTTGTCGACGTCGCTCGCGAGGACCAGTTCGACGGAGGTGAGGCGCGGGTCGAGGCCGGTGAGGTCGGCCGAGGCCAGGTCGGTCAGACCGCCGCCGCCCGGGGCCACCGGTTCGCCCTCCGCGTCCAGGAAACGGGCGCCGAGCGCGGAGAGCATGCCTGCGCCGCCGTCCGTCGTGGCGCTGCCGCCGACGCCGAACACGATCGTGCGGGCGCCCGCGTCCAGCGCGGCCCGCAGCAGTTCGCCGGAGCCGTACGTCGAGGAGGTGAGCGGGGCGAAGACGCCCTTGGGCAGTCGCTGCAGCCCGCTCGCCTCGGCCATCTCCACGACGGCCGTGTCGCCGCGCACCGCGAAGGCCGCGGTGATCTCGTCGCCGAGGGGTCCGGCGACCCGTATCTCCCGTCGCTCGAAGCCCGCCGCGACGGCCGCGTCCACCGTGCCGTCGCCGCCGTCGGCGACCGGCATCGCCGTCACGTCCAGATCGGGTACGACCCGGCGCAGCCCGGCCGTCACCCGCTCGGCGACCTGCACGGCCGTCAGCGACCCCTTGAACTTGTCCGCGGCGATGAGCACCCTGTGGGTGCCCCTCTGTGCAGCGTTCGCCACCTTGCGATCCCCTTGCTCTCCGGGCCCCCGCGCATTCCGGGGCCAGTCGCGCCGCTGCGACCTTAACCGGCGGACGCCCCCGCCGTCATGCCCCGACCGAACGCTGGGACCGGGCTGAGCACTGCCTGTGCCGCTGCCGGGCCCGGAATCGGGTACACCGGAGGTATGACCCCAGTGGGCACTGAGCCGGCGCTCGCGGACCGCGTCCTCGGGGGCTGGCTGGGCCGAATCGCGGGCAACATGCTCGGCAAGCCGGTCGAGCAGGGCGACCTGTGGACGCGCGACCGCATCGACCGCTGTCTCCGGCGGGCCGGCGCCCTGCCGCTGACCGACTACCTCCCCGAGCCGGCCGGCGAGTCCGACGGCTTCGAGCTGCGCCCGGAGTGGCAGCTGTGCGTGCGTGGCCGTATCCACGGCAGCTGCCGTGACGACGACATCGACTACGCCATCCTCGGCCTCGACCTCCTGGAGACCCACGGCTTCGGCTTCAGCACCGAGCAGGTCGGCGAACTGTGGCTGCGGAGACTGCCGTATCTGCAGACGTTCACCGCCGAGCGGGCCGCCTACCGCAACCTCGCCAACGGGCTCAAGCCGCCGCTGACGGCGACGCACGACAACCCGTACCAGGAGTGGATCGGCGCCCTGATCCGCGCCGACATCTACGGCTGGACCAGCCCGGGTATCCCCCGTCGCGCGGCCCAACTGGCGCGCAGGGACGCGGTGTTGTCCCATTCCGGGAACGGTGTCTACGGCGCGATGTGGGCCGCCGCGCTGATCTCGGCGGCGTTCACCGCGCCGTCCGTGCGGCACGCGCTGGACACGGCGCTGACCGTGATCCCGCCGGGCTGCCGGCTCGCGCGGACCGTGCGCCGGGTGCTCACGCTGCACGAGACCCGGATGACCTGGGAGGACACGCTCACGACGGTGTCCGAGGAGACCGCCGGGCTCGGCTGGATCCACACGATCCCGAACGCGGCCGTCCTCACCGCGGGACTCCTGTACGGCGACGGCGACTTCACCCGCACCATCACGCTGACCGTCCGCGGCGGCCTGGACACCGACTCGAACGGCGCGACGGCGGGTTCGGTCGCCGGGGTACTGACCGGCGCGGACGCGATCCCGGCGCAGTGGAAGGACCCCTTGGAGGACACCGTGCGCAGTGCGGTGTTCGGCTTCGACGGGGCGCGGATCAGTGAACTGGCCGCACGGACAGTGCAGTTGGCGGAGACCGCCGACGTCTAGACGGCTCCGTGCGCGATGAGGCTCCGGGCGCAGTCGAGGACGGCCTCCCGGGCGGGGCGCGGTTCCCAGCCGAGGACGCGGCGCGCCTTCTCCGTGCTGTGGCGGTTGCGGCGGCCGAGCGCGGGGGTGATCTCGCGCAGCGACGGGTCCCGGAAGCGGGCGGCGAGCCGGACGGCGAAGTCCGGGAGGCGGCGCGTGGAGACGGTACGGCCGTGCTCGCCGAGCCCGTCACGCAGGGTGCGGGCGATGTCCTCCATCCACACGAACTCCCCGGTGGCCAGGAAGCGTTGGCCCGCCGCGTCCGGTGACGTCATCGCCCGGATGTGGACGTCGACGAGGTCCCGGACGTCCACGACTTCGAGGCCGATGCGGGGAACACCGGGCATCTTCCCGCTCACCATGCGCGCGATGATGCCGACGGAGCCCATGTTCGCGGTGGTGAGGACCGGCCCGAAGACGGCGCCGGGGAGGACGGTGGTCAGCTCGGTCGGACCGTCGTAGTCGCTCATGAAGTCCCAGGCGGCGCGCTCGGCGAGGGTCTTCGAGCGGCGGTAGGGGATCAGGGTCGGGTCGTCCGGATCGGTCCACAGCGACTCGTCGGTGACGCCTTCCGAGGCGTACGACGAGGGGCTCGCGGCGTTCGCGGCCGAGGTCATCACGACGCGTCGTACGCCCGCCTCCGTGGCCGCGCGCAGGACGCGCAGGGCGCCGCCGCGGGCCGCGGCGATGAGGGCGTCGGGGTCGTCCGAGGCGGCGCCGAGCGGGGAGGCGACGTGCAGGACGTGGTCGACGCCCTTGACCGCGGTCTCCCAGCCCTCGTCGGCGGTGAGGTCGGCGACGGCGAAGCCCAGCCGGCCGGCGGGATCGACGACGGTCGAGACGGCGTCGGTGACCGCGCGTTCCCTGCCCGGGGCGCGGACGGTCGTACGGACGTCGTAGCCGCGGCGCAGCAGTTCGGCGATGCACCAGCCTGCGATGTAGCCGCTGCCTCCGGTGACCAGGACGAGTTCGGGCATGACGGTGCTCCCTGCGGTGTCGGGTGGGGATGTGCCAGAATGAAGAGTGAAACGGAGGCCCCTCCGGTACACACACCAACGTACCGGAGGGCCCTCCGCTTAGCAATCCGACACCGGACGGACGAACCGCACCCGTGAACCCGAAACCGACCCGCCGCGACGCCCTCGACAACCGGGAACGCATCCTGACCGTCGCCCGCGAGGCGATCGCCGCGTCGAGCAGCGCGTCCCTCACCGCGATCGCCAAGCAGGCGGGCGTCGGCATCGGGACGCTGTACCGCCACTTCCCCACCCGGGAGGCGCTGATCCTGGAGCTGTACCGCCACGACATACAGCACCTGATCGACCGCGCGCCCGTACTGCTCGCGGACCATCCGCCGCTCGTGGCGCTACGGCGCTGGTTTGACGAGGTCGCCCACTACGGGAGGCTCAAGTACGGCGTCGCCGAGGTCATCCACGCGGCGACCGACGGCGGCGCGGACGACGAGTACTTCGCGCCCTTCGTGGCCGCCATCGACGTACTCCTGAAGGCGGGAGCCGCCGACGGGTCGCTCAAGTCCGGGATCGATCCGGAGGACGTGCTGCTTCAGTTGAGCGTGCTGTGGCGGCTCGATCCGGCGCGGGGCGGGGAGGCGCGGGCCGGGCGGATCCTCGATCTCATCGTGGACGGGCTGCGGGCGTCGCCGTGAGTTCTGTTGTCGTCAACAGGCTCAGGACACTTCCGTAAGGGCCTTGTCGTCGAACAATTCCGCCGTCACCCCGAACGCCCGCAGCACCAGCCGGTCCCGTAGTCCGTCCGGCAGGAACCGCAGCAGCGCGAGGGCGCGGCCGTCCCGGCCGGTGGTGGTGAGGGTCGCGGGGCGGCGGGCGGTCAGCGCGCGGACGACGGCGTCGACGGCCAGGGTGACCGGCCCGAGGGGCTGCCGTGCGGCCGTTGCGCGTACGGCGTCCAGGGCGCGGGCGTAGTGGCGCTGGGTCGCCGGTGAGCCCGCCCGGCCCAGGTCGGCGCTCGCCTTGTCCGCGGTGGCGAAGATGGGCGTGTCCATGGCGCCGGGTTCGACGAGGGTGACCTTGACGCCCTGGTGGCGCAGTTCCGCGCGCAGGGAGTGGGTGAGGGCGGCGAGCGCGGCCTTGGAGGCGGCGATCGGGCCGAAGAACGGCGGCGGGACGCGGGCCGAGACAGCGCCGATGTTCACGATCCGGCCGCCGGACGCCCGTAGCGCGGGCAGGAAGGCGCGGATGACGGTCGCCTGACCGATCACGTTGATCTCGAACTGGCGGCGCCACGCCTCGGTGGGCGTCAGCTCGACGGGGCCCTGACCCATGATCGCGGCGCTGTTCACGAGCCCGTCCAGACGGGGACCGACCTGCTCTGCCGCTGCGGCGACGGAGTCCTCGTCGGTCAGTTCGAGCCGGACGGCGGTGAAGCCGGCGTCCCGGAGCGCTTCCGCGTCCGCGGGTTTGCGGTGGGCGGCGTACACGGTCCAGCCGTCGGCGTGCAGGGCGCGTGCCACCGCGGAGCCGACGCCGCCGGTCGCGCCGGTGACCAGGACGGTGCGGGGAGGAGACAGGGACAGCTCAGCCACAAGGGCCGCCTTTCGGGCGGGAGTTGGGATCACTTCAGACCTACTGGTCCGGTGTCCCTCCCACCCTGCGCCGATTCGCGGCCCGCTTGAAGAGTGCAGAATTTACTGGTGCCCCCGACACCACCACCAGAAGCCAAGGATCACGGCCGCAAGGCCCTCGCCGCCTTCCTGCGCTCCCGCCGCGAGCGTGCCGACCCGGCGGAGACGGGGCTGCCACCGGGTGGCCGCCGCCGCACGCCGGGGCTGCGCCGCGAGGAGGTCTCGCTGCTCTCCGGCGTGAGCCTCACCTGGTACACCTGGCTTGAGCAGGGCCGCGACATCAACGTCTCCCCGCAGATCCTGCTCGCGCTGACCCGCGCGTTGCAGTTGGACGACGTGGAACGGGCGCACCTGTTCCGGCTCGCGGGGCGGACCGCGCCCGAGCCGGCCGAGCGGTCCCTCCAAGTCCCGGACGCCGTACGGGCGTTCCTGGACACGCTGATGCCGAACCCCGCCTTCGTCATCGACCGCTGCTTCGACGTCCTGGCCTGGAACCGGGCCCAGGAAGCCATCCTCGGCCCCGCCCTCCTCGACCGGCCGCGCCGCGAACTCAACAGCGCCTGGCTGCTGTTCAGGGAACCGGGCATCCGCGCGCTGATGCCCGAGTGGGAGGCGGAGACGGAGTGGATGGCGGGCCTGCTGCGCCAACAGGCGGCGTACGAACTGGACAACCCGCGGTTCGCGGAGCTGATCGACGAACTGGTCACCACCAGCCCGCACTTCGCACGTCTGTGGGAGGCGCACGAGGTGGTGGAGTTCCGCTCCTCCCTACGCCGATACCATCACCCTCTCGCGGGTGACATCGAGGTGTCGTTCGTACGGCTCGCGGTGCAGGAGGCGCCCTGGTTGAGCCTGGTCTGTCACTTCCCGGAGCAGGGCAGCGAGTCGGAAAGACGGCTGCGCGGGCTGGTTACCCTTCCTGAATGACCACTACGCAAGACTTCGCCACGTACCTCGCGGGTCTCCCCCGCATCCTCGCCGGGGCCGCCGCCCTCTTCCGCGACGCCGAGGGCCAGGTCCTCCTCGTCGAGCCCAACTACCGTGAGGGCTGGGCCCTTCCGGGCGGCACGATCGAGTCGGACGACGGCGAGACACCGCGGCAGGGCGCGCGCCGCGAGACCTTGGAGGAGATCGGCCTCGACGTCGAACTCGGCCCTCTGCTCGCCGTCGACTGGGTCTACCACGGCCCGGACTACCCACCGCTGGTGGCCTACTTGTACGACGGCGGAGTCCTCACGGCGAACGATCTCAAGTCGATCCAACTCCAGGAGGAGGAACTCCTGTCCTGGCGCCTCGTCCCCCGCGAGGAACTCACCGAGTATCTGCCGGGTTCGCTGGGGCTGCGGGTCCTGGTCGCGCTGGATGTGCTCGGGGAGGGGACGGGGACGGCGGAGTTGGAGAACGGGCGGCGGGTCGGCTGACACCGACGTGAGGCGTGAGGCGTGAGGCGTGAGGCGTGAGGCGTGAGGCGTGAGGCGTGAGGCGGCTGCGCAGGATGCCTGCCACCGGCCGCCCGGTCCCGCAGGGCTCAGCCCTCGACGTCCCGGGGTTTCAGGTCCACCTCGCGCAGCGCGTCGTCGCGGGCCTCGGCCCTGGCCTCTGTGCGGTGGCCGCGCTGGATGTAGTCACGGACGACGAGTTCGACGGCGTCCTGCGGGTTGCCCACACCCGCGAGCACCATGACTTCCACGACGAGCGCTGCGTCGAGCGAGACGGTCACCTTGGCCATGCGCGGACGGTAACACCCGGTGCCGGGCCTGGGATATCCGCTCGCCGCCCCCGCCCCGCCGACCTACCCTCGGCTGTATGAGCAAGCCTCTTGTCGCCCTTCTCAGCGGTGCGGGTATCTCCACGGATTCCGGCATCCCCGACTACCGCGGTCCCAACGGCCTGTGGCGGAAGGATCCCGAGGCCGAGAAGCTCGTCACCTACGAGTACTACATGGGCGACCCCGAGATCCGGCGCCGGTCCTGGCAGATGCGGCGCAAGAACCGCACCCTCCAGGCCGAGCCCAACGCCGCGCACCGGGCCGTCGTCGAGCTGGAGAAGTCCGGCGTACCCGTGCGGGTCATCACGCAGAACGTCGACGGGCTGCACCAGCTCGCCGGGCTGCCCGCCCGCAAGGTGCTCGAACTTCACGGCAGCGCACGGGAGTTCGTGTGCACGGGGTGCCATGCGCGGGGGCCCATGGAGGATGCCATCGCCCGAGTTCAGGCCGGGGAGGACGACCCCGTCTGCCTTGAGTGCGGTGGGATTCTGAAGTCCGCGACCGTCTTCTTCGGCGAGCGCCTCGACCCCGTCGTCCTCGGCGAGGCCGTCGCCATCACCAAGGCCTGTCAGGTGTTCATCGCCGTCGGCAGCAGTCTGCAGGTGCAGCCCGCCGCCGGGCTCGCCGGGGTCGCCGCCGACAACGGGGCCCGGCTGGTCATCGTCAACGCCGAGCCCACGCCGTACGACGACCGCGCCGACGAGGTCGTACGGGAGCCGATCGGGACGGCGTTGCCCCGGCTGCTGCACGAACTCAGCGGGTGACGCGGAGCTTCGACTGGCCGTGCGGAAGGTGTTCCCAGTCCTCCATGAACCGGGTCTTCAGGCCGTGTTGGGCGGCCAGCGCGACGAGGGTCTCGGTGCGGTAGTAGAAGTCCTCGCGCAGGACGTGGTGTTCCTCGCCCTCCGTGCGGTCGAAGGTGAAGTCGAACCAGCCGCCCGGCGCCAGGATGCGGCCGACGTTGGCCAGGCACTCCTCGATGACCGGGAGCGGGGAGTGCGAGAACACGCTGTGCGCGTGGACGACGTCGAAGTGGGCGTCGGGCAGGAAGCGCAGGGTCAGGTCGTGTACGGGGGTGAGGACGGGGAGGCGTTTCTGCAGGCCCATCTCGACGAGCGTGTTCTGCGCGGCGGCCAGGATGTCGGGCGAGATGTCGATGCCGTAGTAGTGCCCGGGGTCGAGGTGGCGGATGAAGCGCCAGCCGCCGCGCAGGTTTCCGCAGCCGATCTCCAGCATGCGGTGCTCGGGGCGCAGACCGTGGCCGAGGAGGTAGTCGAACTGCATCGCGCCCAGCGCCAGCCAGCGTTCACGGCTCGCGCTGCCGACCGCCATGTCCGGGTCGGCCCGGGTGTCGGACCGCATCACGGCGCGGTAGTAGGAGACGTGGTCCGGGTGGCGGTGGCGCAGCCAGGCGTCCCGGGTGACACGGGCCAGGTGGCGGGGCACCCGGTCGGGGTGGCGCAGGGCGTAGGCGATGCGGTGGCCGAGGGCGGCACGGTTGGCGGTGAGGTTCTTGGTGGGCACGGGATCGTCGCCTTCCGGAGCGAGGGGCGTGTGGCGTGGGTGGTAGGTGGTGAGTGGTAGGTGTTGGGTGTTGGGTGTTCATGCCAGCCTCGGTGCGGAGACGGGGTGTCCGGCTCGGTCAAGGGGCGAGGATCCCGGGGCGGTTCGGGTGATCCTGATGTCAGCCGATCGGTTGATGCGCCGTCCCGCCCGTCGCGTTAGACACGGAGGATGGAGCACACGAGACAGCGAAGGACGGGGCACACGGAACGACGGAGGACCGGGCACACGGAACAACGGAGGACGGGACACATCGATCCGGACGAGCGCCTGTTGCCCGCGGTGGTGCACGCCGCGTTCTTCCTGCTGCTCGGCTCGTCGTTCGCGCGCTTCCTGACCCGCGACCAGGGCGGGGCCCGCACCGGCTGGGTGCTGGCGCTGTACGCGGTCTTCTGCCTGCTGTACGTCCTCGGGCAGTTCCTGGCTCCGGCACCCCGCCCGGGGTCCACGCCCACCACGCGTCATCTGACCTGGCTGGGCTCGGTGTCCGCCGTCTGGACCGTGCTGCTCGCCCTCGCGCCGAGCGCCACCTGGTGCGCGATGCCCCTGCTGTTCGCCGGCCTGTACGCGCTGCCCCCACGGTTCGCGGTACCGCTGGCCGCCGTACTCACCGCGCTCGTCGTCGCCTCCGAGATACGGGTGGCCGACGGCACGCTCAACCCCAACATGGTCGTCGCCCCGCCGGCCCTCGCGGCGGTCGCCACCGCCGTACTGGTCCAGTTGCAGCGGCAGGCGGCCCGGCAGCGTGTCCTGATCGACGACCTGGTCCGCACCCGCCGCGGCCTCGCGGCCACCGAACGGCGAGCCGGTGTCCTGGCGGAACGGCAGCGGCTGGCCACGGAGATCCACGACACCGTCGCGCAGGGCCTGTCCAGCCAGCAGATGCTGTTGCAGGCCGCCGAGCGCCTGTGGCGGACGGACCCGGAAGCGGCCCACGGGCACATCCTCAAGGCCGCCGAGATCACCTCCCGCGGTCTCGCCGAGGCGCGCCGGTTCGTGCACGACCTGGCACCGGCCGACCTCGTCGAGCACTCCCTGCCCGCGGCGCTGAGCGCGCTCGCCGAGCGGGAGAGCGGGCCGGGCCTGACGGTGGAGTTCCGGCTCGACGGCGATCCGGGCCCGCTGCCAGAGCGGGCCGCGGCGGCACTGTTGCGCATCGCCCAGGGCGCGTTGGCCAACGTACGCGAGCACGCGGCCGCGACCCGGGCCGCGCTGACCCTGACCTGCCTCGACGACCAGATCTCCCTCGACGTCGCCGACAACGGGCGCGGTTTCGACGTCGCCTCTCCCCCGGTCTCCGCGCCCGGCGGGTCGCGCGGCCACGGGCTGCCGGCCATGCGGATCCGGGCCCGGCAGTCGGGTGGCACGCTGAGCGTGGAGTCGGCCCCCGGCGAGGGCACGGTCGTGTCCGTCGCCGTACCTGTCGTCCCTGCCGTCCGTGATCCCCGTGAGGAGCTCGTCCCGTGAGCACACCCGTACGTCTGCTGCTGTGCGACGACCACGCCGTCGTACGGGCCGGACTGCGTGCGCTGCTGTCCAGCGCCGACGGCATCGAGGTGGTCGGTGAGGCGGGCAGCGGCGAGGAGGCCCTTGCCCTGGCCGCCCAAGTCCGTCCCGACGTGGTGCTGATGGACCTCCAGCTCGGCGACGGCATGGACGGGGTGACGGCCACCAGGAAGCTGACCGCCGGTGACGGCCCTCGTGTCCTCGTCCTCACCATGTTCGACACCGACGCCGACATCACCCGCGCCGTCGAGGCGGGCGCCACGGGCTACCTCCTCAAGGCCGAACGCCCCGAGGAACTGTTCACGGCGATCCACAGCGCCGCATCCGGTCGTACGGCACTCTCGGCCCCGGTGGCCGACCGGCTCATGGCCCGGATGCGCAGCCCGCACCCCACCCTGTCCGAGCGCGAGCGCGAGATCCTCGGCCAGCTGGCCCGCGGCCTGGGCAACCGGGAGATCGCCAGGGCCCTCTTCATCAGCGAGGCCACGGTCAAGACCCATCTCGGGCGGATCTACGGCAAGTTGGGGGTGGAGACGCGGTCCGGGGCGGTGGCCGTCGCCAAGGAGCGACGGCTGCTGTCATGACACCGCGGAACCCCAACACCGCAGCACCGGAGGCGCTAGAAAAGCGCCGCCCCGCTCTCGAAGTCCAGCAGCCGCTGCTTGCGGTCGAGGCCGCCGCCGTACCCCGTGAGGCTGCCGTTCGCGCCGACGACACGGTGGCAGGGGACGATGATCCCGACGGGGTTCTTGCCGTTGGCGAGGCCCACCGCGCGGGAGGCGCCCGGGTTGCCGAGGGCGTCGGCGAGGTCGCCGTAGGAGCGGGTCTCGCCGTAGGGGATGTGGCTGAGCTGGTCCCAGACGGTGCGTTGGAACGGCGTGCCGTGCAGGCGTAGTTGGAGGGTGAACTCCTTCAACTCGCCTGTGAAGTACGCCTGTAGTTGGGCTGATGCCTCGGCGAAGGGGGTGTCGTCGGGGGTGCCGAAGTTCTCCTCCGGGGGGCGGTGGCGTTGGTCGACCATGTAGAGGCCGCAGAGGGCGCCGTCCTCGTCGGCGACGAGGGTCAGCGGGCCGTACGGGCTGTCGATCACCGTGTGGTGCTTCATGGCGGCTGCAATCCCCTTACACGGGCAGGAAGTTGATCGGGTGGCTGTCCGTCGCCCACAGGTACTGGACCGCGTACGCCCGCCACGGTCGCCAGGCCGCCGCGTGTGCGGTGAGGGCGGCCGGGGTCGACGGGAGGCCCAACTCCTGGGCGGCGCGGCGGATTCCGAGGTCGGTGGGGAGGAAGGCGTCGGGGTCGCCGAGGGCGCGCATGGCGATGACGTCGGCCGTCCAGGGGCCGAAGCCGGGGAGGGAGAGGAGCCGGGCCCGGGTCTCGGCCCAGTCGCTCTCCACGCCCAAGTGGAGAGTGCCGTCGGCGAGTTGGGTGACCAGGGTGGTGAACGTGGTGCGGCGCGTGTGCGGCATCGCCAGGGACTCGGGGGCCACGGACGCCAGTGCCTCGGGTGACGGGAAGAGGTGGGTCAGGCCGCCCTCGGGGTCGTCGACCGGTTCTCCGTGCGCGGTGACCAGGCGGGCCGCGTGGGTGCGGGCCGCCGCCGTGGAGACCTGCTGGCCGAGGACGGCCCGCACGGCGAACTCCGCCTCGTCGACCGTGCGCGGGACGCGTCGGCCCGGCGCCTTGTCCACCAGCGGTGCCAACACCGGATCCGTACGCAACTGGTCGTCCACCGCGACCGGATCGGCGTCCAGGTCGAGCATGCGGCGGCAGCGGCTGATGGCCACCGGCAGGTCGCGCAGGTCGCTGAGGGTGAGGCGGCAGGCGATGTGGTCGGACTTGGGAGTGAGGGACACGATGCCGTGGCCGTAGGGGAGACGGAGGGTCCGCCGGTACGCGCCGGCGCGCCACTCCTCCACGCCCGGTACGGCGGTCGCCGCCAGGTGGCCGAAGAGGTTGTCGGGGTTGAGGGGGGCGCGGAACGGCAGGCGGAGGGTGAGCGTTCCGGGGGTGAGGACGGTCGTCTTCGGGCGCCTGTTGCGCAACTCGCTCGGGGAGAGGGCGAAGACGTCGCGCACGGTGTCGTTGAAGGTGCGGATCGAGGAGAAGCCGGCGGCGAAGGTGATCTCCGCCATCGGGAGGGCGGTCGTCTCGATCAACAGCCTTGCTGTCTGGGCGCGTTGGGCGCGGGCCAGGGCGAGGGGTCCTGCGCCGAGTTCGGCGAGGAGCTGGCGTTCGATCTGCCGGGTGCTGTAGCCGAGGCGGGCGGCGAGGCCGGGGACGCCCTCGCGGTCCACGGTTCCGTCGGCGATCAGGCGCATCGCGCGGGCCACCAGGTCGGCCCGCTGGTTCCACTGGGGGGAGCCGGGGCTGGTGTCCGGGCGGCAGCGCTTGCAGGCCCGGAAACCCGCCTGCTGGCAGGCCGCCGCGCTCGGGTAGAACGTCATGTTCTCCGGCTTGGGCGGGACGACCGGGCAGCTGGGCCGGCAGTAGATGCGGGTGGTCAGGACGGCCGTGAAGAACCAGCCGTCGAAACGCGCGTCCTTGGACTGGACCGCGCGCACACAGCGCTCCGTGTCGGTGTGCATCCCGTTCTGCATACGTCCAGCATCCGATACGGGGCGGGCCGGGGCTGGCGGGAATCCGACATCAACCTTGCGTGGCCTGGTCACCGCCCAGGTCACCACGCTTCCGCGGGAGGTGTAAGGGGCGACGGCGGTCAATGGAGTTTGTGGTGTGACACCCGGCTTTGTAGCGTCGACCTCCGTGACCTCTCCCTCACCCGCCCATACCGCCGATTCCCTCCCGGCCCGCCTCGACGCGGCCCGGAGCGACTACGAAGCCCTTCTCGCGAAGGGGCTCTCGCTCGACCTGACCCGCGGCAAGCCCTCCGCCCGGCAGCTCGACCTGTCCGCCGAACTGCTCTCGCTGCCCGGCGACCGCTACACCTCCGCCGACGGCACGGACTGCCGCAACTACGGTGGCGCGGACGGGCTGTTGGAGCTCCGGGAGATCTTCTCCGGGTTTCTGCAAGTACCGGCCGAGCAGCTTCTCGCCGTGGGCAACTCCAGTCTGGAGCTGATGCACGACTGCCTGGTGCACGCGCTGCTCGGCACGCTGCCCGGGGCCACGCGCCGTTGGGCGGACGAGGAGCGGGTCGCGTTCCTGTGTCCGGTCCCCGGATACGACCGGCACTTCGCGCTGTGCGAGCGGTTCGGCATCGAGATGATCCCCGTGCCGATGACCGCCGAGGGCCCCGACATGGCGGTGGTGGAGCGGCTCGTCGCCGAGGACCCGGCGGTCAAGGGCATCTGGTGCGTGCCCAAGTACAGCAATCCGGACGGGACTTGCTACAGCGACGAGACCGTACGACGGCTCGCCGCCATGCCGACGGCCGCGCCCGACTTCCGGATCTTCTGGGACAACGCCTACGCCGTGCACCACCTCACCGACGAGGAGGTGGAGATCGCCGACGCGCTGGGCGCCTGTGCCGCGAGCGGACATCCCGACCGGGTCTTCGTCTTCGGGTCCACCTCGAAGATCACGCTGGGCGGTGCGGGCGTGGCGTTCTTCGGCTCGTCCCCGGCCAACGTGGCCTGGCTGCGCGGCTACAGCGCCAAGCGTTCCATCGGCCCCGACAAGGTCAACCAGCTGCGGCACGCGATGTTCCTGCGCGACGCCGCCGGGGTACGCGCCCATATGCGCAAGCACCGTGAGCTGCTGCGGCCGAAGTTCGACGCCGTGCTGCGCATCCTCGCCGAGCGGCTCGGCGACACCGGTCTCGCCACCTGGTCCGCGCCTCGGGGCGGCTACTTCATCACCCTCGACGTCCTCGACGGGTGCGCCCGCGAGGTGGTGCGCCGCGCGGCGGACGCCGGTCTCGCCCTGACGCCGGCGGGCGCCACCCATCCGTACCGCGACGACCCGAGGGACCGGACGATCCGGATCGCCCCCTCCTTCCCGGGCCTCTCCGAGATCGAGGAGACCATCGAGGGGGTGGCCACCTGCGTACGGCTGGTGGGCTACGAAAGGCTTGCGGCTGAGGGGAGTTGACCCGACGTGACCGACGGGGGATTTCCCGGTCCGGTCCTGACTCGTCATGACTGGTCATGACCCGACCGGACCGTAGCCGTCCTACGGCCGGGGCAGGACGGCCAAGGCGGTTTCGGCGATCGCGCGCAGCGAGTCGGGGCTGCTTCCGCCCTTGCCCAACGCCTCGATCCCGCGCAGCACAGCCAGCACGAGTCCGGCCAGCCGGGCGGGGTTCTCGTCCTGCTTGATGTCGCCCGCCCGCTGCGCTCCCGCGATGCAAGAGGTGAGCAGCTCCTCGATGCCGGCGAAGGTCCGGCGGGCCGTCGCCGCCACAGCCGGGTCCTGCTCCGCGAGTTCAGCGGTGCCCTTCGCGAGTAGGCAACCGCGCCGCGAGACGTCAGCGGCGGTGGAGTCCGCCACCGCCATCACATGCGCGCGCAGCCGTTCGAGGGCACCGGCATCCGGGCCGTCGAGCTGCTGCCCAACGGCCGCGACCAGCGCGGCGCAGTGGTCGTCGAAGGTGCGCAGGAACAGTTGCCGCTTGTCACCGAAGGCGCCATAGAGGCTGCCCTTGCCCAGACCTGTGGCTGCGGCGATGTCGTCCACTCTCGCGGCTGCGTAACCGATCGACCAGAACTGATCCCTGGCGGCGCGCAGCACCTTGCCTTCGTCGAAGCTTCGTGGTCTCGCCATGACCCCACGGTACCCATTCTTGACCGCCTCGTCCAGAATCGACTACGTTCTGGACGAGGCGGTCAAGAACAATCCGCCTGTCATGTCGTGCCACGGCCACGAGCAGCGTGCACGACTCGGCGATCTCGAAAGGATGAGTGCCATGCGCCCCATGGACGGAAAGACAGCCCTGGTCACCGGCGCCTCCAGCGGTATCGGCCGGGCGATCGCGAAGCGCTTCGCCGATGACGGCGCCCGCGTCTACCTGACCGGCCGACGCAAGGACGAACTCGAGGCCGCGGCCGAGGAGGCCGGCCCCGACGCGGTCGCCGTACCGTGCGACGTCTCGCGGGCCGCCGACCTCGACCGCGTCATGGACGTCATCAGCGGTGACGGACGGCAGCTCGACGCCGTCGTGGCCAACGCCGGCCTGGGCGACGGGGCTCTTCTCACGGATGTCACGGAGGAACAGTTCGACTTCGTCTTCGGCGTGAACACCAAGGGCAGCCTGCTGACCGTACAGAAGTCGCTGCCCCTGCTCGCCCTGCCCGCGTCAGTGATCCTTCTCGGGTCCACCACCATCCACCAAGGCGTCGACAGGATGGGGGTCTACGCCGCGTCCAAGGCGGCCGTACGCAGCCTGGGCCGGACCTGGGCCGCGGAGCTGGCCCCGCGCGGCGTGCGCGTCAACGTCATCACGCCCGGCCCGATCGCCACACCCGCGATCGAGGGCCTGGCCGACAGGTTCGGCCAGAGCACCGAGGACCTGCACGGCGCACTGGCCTCGCAGCTACCGCTGCGGCGCATGGGCCGCCCCGAGGAGGTCGCGGCACTGGCCGCTTTCCTTGCCGGGCCGGAGAGTTCGTTCATCACCGGTGCCGAGCACTTCGTCGACGGCGGACAGGTCCAGGTCTGACCGACCGTCCGAAATCCATGCACACCGGCCTCCCCGGCGATGTGCGGTACCTCACGCCCCGGTTACGAATCGCTCAACCCCTGGTTGCGAGGCGGTGAGCAGTCCACGATGGAGGCATGACCCTGGCCGAGCGAGCCATGCAGCGACTGGAAGGCTGGCGCGACCTCAGCGCGGTCCCGGCCAGTTGCGGTACGGGGCGGGCGCTGCGGTCCGCCCACAGCGAGATCGTGCACTTCCACTCCGACCACGATGTGGACCTGCATCTCACAGTCGGGGCCATCCTCCGGATCCACCACGATCTCAGCGAGTCGACCGCGATCCGGATCATCCCGGGCTCCCGCTGGGTGACCGTCCACCTGGACTGCGAGACGGACGTCGACCTGCTGCTGAGCCTGGTCAGCGTCGCCCTCAAGGCACATGCGGGCGGGCCCCCGTCCGGGAGCCCGCCCATGACCGGCTGCAACTTCCACCGGGTGACGCTCGTGCCACGCGACGGCGACTAGGCGCTCCGCCTGCTGTGTCGATATGCGGCTCCGCCGCAGGGCCGCGATATGCCGTCGTTTCGCTGCCGCGCCCTCGTGGCTGGTCGCGCCCACGCGGCGGAGCCGCGTATCGACACAGCCCAGCGCCCCTTCAGGGCGCGGCCCCGACCCGACCTAGAACACCGCCGCCGTGTCGTCCTCTCCCGCCTCCAGCAGGGTGGCCGCCGCGCCGACGATGCGCGGATCGGGGCTGCCGACGACCTCCTCGTCCTTGTCTCCGTAGTCGAAGCGGGCCAGCACGCTGCGCATGGCCTCGACCCGGGCCCGCTTCTTGTCGTTGCTCTTCACGACGGTCCAGGGCGCGTGCTCCGTATCGGTCTCCCGGAACATGGCGACCTTTGCGGCCGTGTAGTCGTCCCAGAGGTCCAGCGAGGCCAGATCCATCGGGCTGAGCTTCCACTGCCGTACGGGATCCACCTGGCGGATCGTGAAACGGGTGCGCTGTTCACCCTGTGAGACGGAGAACCAGAACTTGATCAGGTCGACGCCGTCGTCCGCCAGCATCCGCTCGAACAGCGGGGCCTGGCGCATGAAACGGCGGTACTCGTCGTCCGAGCAGAACCCCATCACGCGCTCCACGCCCGCCCGGTTGTACCAGGACCGGTCGAACAGCACGATCTCGCCGGCGGTCGGCAGATGCTGGACGTAGCGCTGGAAGTACCACTGACCGCTCTCGCGCTCGCTCGGCTTCTCCAGGGCCACCACGCGGGCGCCGCGCGGGTTCAGGTGCTCGGTGAACCGTTTGATCGTGCCGCCCTTGCCGGCCGCGTCGCGCCCTTCGCAGACGATGACGAGCCGGCGCCCGGTCTCCTTGATCCAGCGTTGCAGCTTCAGCAGTTCTATCTGCTGGAGCCGCTTGTGCCAGTCGTACTCCTTGCGCTCCATGCGCTGTTCGTACGGGTAGTTCTCCCGCCAGGTGTCCACCGGGCTGCCGTCGGGCCGGATCAGCACCGGGTCGTCCTGGTCGGTGTAGTCGACCCGCAGCCCGGTCAGCAGTTCAGTCATCCCGGCCTCCTCTCAAGGGGGTTCAGTGGCTCAGAGGTGATCGGTGGTGATCCGTCGCGCTCAGTGGAACTGCGGCACGATCAGATAGATGCCGTATGCCACGACAGCCGCACACGCGAGAAAGCACAACCCCGCCTGGGCGAAGCCGAGGGCGTGGGTGCCGCCGTCCTGTTCGCGGGCGGTCTCGACCTGGGCGATGCCGAGCACGCCCAGCGCGAAGACGACGACCACTGCGACGGTCACTCCGACACTCACCGCGAAGACCTCACCGAGGGCGTTCCAGTCCACACTCATCGTTCAACTCCCTTGGCTCAGGCGGCCGTACGGACGTCCGAGGACGCCTCGCTGCGGATGGTGACCTCGTGGGTCTCGTTCACGTTGTCCGCGTGCACGGGGTTGCGGCGCGAGGCGATCACGATGAACGCGGCCACGGCGGCGGCGATCAGGGCGATCAGGGCCGTACCGAGGTTGCCGCCGTGCTTGACGACGGTCGCGGACAGGCCGCCGACCAGCGCCGCGGCCGGCAGGGTGACCAGCCAGGCGATGACCATGCGGCCCGCGGTGCCCCAGCGCACCTCGGCCAGGCGCCGGCCCAGACCCGCGCCGAGGATGCCGCCGGAGCAGACCTGCGTGGTGGACAGCGCGAAGCCCAGGTGGGCGGAGGTGAGGATGACGGCCGTGGAGGCGGCCTCGGCCGCGAAGCCCTGCGGGGACTGGATGTCGGTGAGGCCCTTGCCCATCGTGCGGATGATGCGCCAGCCGCCGATGTAGGTACCCATGCCGATCGCGAGTCCCGCCGAGGCGATGACCCACACCGGCGGACCGGCGTCGTGGCCGAGCGCGCCCGCCGAGATCAGGGTCAGGGTGATGACGCCCATCGTCTTCTGGGCGTCGTTCGTGCCGTGCGCGAGGGAGACCAGGGAGGCCGAGGCGATCTGGCCGATCCGGAAGCCCTTGGTGACCGAGTCCTTGCGGGCCCGGGCGGTGATCTTGTAGGCGAGGTAGGTGGCGAGGAGAGCGGCGATTCCGGCCACGAGCGGTGAGGCCACCGCGGGGATCAGGATCTTCTCCACGACCTTGTCGAAGTGGACCCCGCCCGAACCCGCGCCGACCCAGACGGCGCCGATCAGGCCGCCGAACAGGGCGTGCGAGGAACTGGACGGAAGGCCCAGCAGCCAGGTCAGGAGGTTCCAGAGGATCGCCCCGACGAGCCCCGCGAAGATCATCCCCGGGGTGACGAGGGTGTCGTCGACGATGCCGCCGGAGATCGTCTTGGCGACTTCCGTGGACAGGAAGGCACCGCCGATGTTGAGGGCCCCACTGATCAGGACCGCCGTCTTCGGTTTCAGCGCGCCGGTGGCGATGGACGTCGCCATCGCGTTGGCGGTGTCGTGGAATCCGTTGGTGAAGTCGAAGGCCAAGGCCGTGACGATGACGACCGCCACGAGGAACGTGATGTGGTCCATCGTTCGATGGAAGCAACCGAAGGCGTACATCCGGCCACACGGAGGCCAAATCCAAGCATGGCACGGTCAACGCGAAAGCAAGGAACTCCGCTCTCCCCGCCTGCACGGACCCCCTGCCACCCGTTCTCCGCCCGGTCTGCACACTCTCTCCTTCTTGTGGCATGCTCCGGTCAAACCTGCGAAGCTTCCCCCGCGATCACGCGATCGCTACGCGCACCCCACGCGGCCACCCGCCGGCACACCCAGTCCGGCCGGGAGGCCACCGAGCAGGCCGGTATCCCGGCCGCCGCAGAAGGAGTTCCGTGTGAGATCGACCCCCCACAAGGCCCTCGCCGCCGGTGTGTTCGCCGTCGCCGCGCTGGCCGCCCTCTCGCTCCCCGTCACCCCGGCCGCCGCCGCGCCGGCCGCGGCTCCCGTGGCCGCCGCCTGCACCCCGGCGCAGGTGGTCACCAACGGCGGCTTCGAGAGCGGCACTTCGTCCTGGACCCAGTCCTCGACCAGTGTCATCACCAGCCGCACGGGGCAGACCGCCCACGGCGGCACGAGCTTCGCCTGGCTCGACGGCGTCGGCAGCACGCACACCGACACGCTCTCCCAGAGCGTCACGATCCCGTCCGGCTGCAGCAGCGCCACCCTGACTTTCTGGCTGCACATCGACACCGCCGAGACGACGACGTCCACCGCGTACGACAAGCTCACGGCGAAGATCGGCAGCACGACCCTCGCGACGTACTCGAACCTGGACAAGGCCACCGGCTACGTCCAGAAGTCGTTCGACGTGTCGGCGTTCGCGGGCCAGACCGTGAGCCTCGCCTTCAGCGGGGTCGAGGACTCCAGCCTCCAGACGAGCTTCGTCCTCGACGACCTCGCCCTCAGCACCTCGGGCGACACCGCCCCGCCGGCCGACTCGACGCGCACGCCGGCCGCCCCGGCGTACACCGTGAGCCTGAGCAGCAACACCGCCGGCACGGTCTGGACCGGCCACGAGAGCACGACGTTCACCAACGCCTCGGCCACCCCGCTCACCGAGGTGTACCTGCGGCTGTGGGACAACTACCACGGCACCTGCTCCGCGCCGCCGATCACGGTCACCAATGTCACCGGCGGCACCGCGGGCGCCCTCTCGGTCGCCTGCACGGCTCTCCAGATCGCGCTCCCGACCCCGCTCGCGCAGGGTCAATCGACCACGATCGGCTTCGACTTGGGGATCACCGTCCCGAGCGGCGCGGACCGGTTCGGCTACGACGGCGCGTTCAGCATGATCGGCAACGCGCTGCCGGTCCTCGCGATCAAGGACGGCTCGGGCTGGCACCTGGACCCGTACACGAACAACGGCGAGTCCTTCTACTCCCTGGCCGCCGACTTCAAGGTCACCCTCGACCACCCGACCACCGTGCTGGTCCCCGCCACGGGCACCTCGGTGGACACCCCCGGCACCAGCGGCCGCACGGTGACCACGGCCACCGCGTCCAAGGTCCGTGACTTCGCGTGGGCGGCGGGCCCGTTCACCAAGATCTCCGGTACGTCGACGGCGGGCACCCCGATCAACATCTACTCGGTCTCGGGCATCAGCTCCGCCAACGCCCAGTCGATGCTCACCACCGCCAAGTCCGCGGTCGACGCCCACGCTGGCCGCTTCGGCGCCTACCCGTACGGCGAGTTGGACGCCGTCATCGACAACAACTTCTGGTTCGGCGGCATGGAGTACCCCGGCTTCGTCCTCGACCTCGTCAGCACCACGGCCCTCACCCATGAGATCGGCCACCAGTGGTTCTACGGCATCGTCGGCGACGACGAGTACAACAGCCCCTGGCTGGACGAGGCGTTCACCGACTACGCCACCGACCTGGCCCAGGGCCTGACCGGCACCAACTGCTGGAACAGCGTCTCCTGGGCCTCGACCGCAGAGAACATCACCAACTCGATGGCCTACTGGGACGCCCACTCGTCCCGCTACTCCACCGTCGTCTACGGCTACGGCAAGTGCGCCCTGCACGATCTGCGCCGCACCCTGGGTGACACGGCGATGACCAAACTCCTGAAGGACTACGCCACTTCGCACTGGTACGGCGTCTCGACCACCGCCGAGTTCAAGGCGGCGGCGCAGGCCGCGACGACCACGGACCTGACGTCGTTCTGGACGACGCACCGCATCGTCGGCTGATCCAACGGAAGAACGAGGGGTTCGCCGGGGCGGAGGGGCGCGGGCCGGGGAACCCCCCCGGGCGCCCCCGGGGGAACCAC
>NZ_JBHXME010000138.1:0-30074 GCF_042721125.1 Streptomyces sp. NPDC058469 | reverse complement strand
CCATGACGGATCGTCATGGTCCCGGCCCACATCCATATCCGCGCTTCTGCGCCCCCGGAGCCAACTCCCTTGCGCAAGCGCACTCTTCTGCTCGCCGCGCCCCTCACCACCGGCCTGCTCAGCGCCCTCCCCGTCACGACGGCCTCCGCCGCCCCCTCCGGTCTCACCGGCGGCGACCTGGAAAGCCCGGGCGCGGCCGTCATCTCGTACGGCACGACGTCGGGAATCGGCACCAAGGCAAGCCTCGCCGACTCCGGCCGTCCGTCCCTCGGCGACAACAACGGCGACGGTCACCTCAACCTGGCCCTCGGTTACCCCGAGGAGTCCGCATCACCACCGTCAACGGCGCGGTCCTCGTCCACTGCGGCAGCGCCACCGGCCTCACCGCTCCCGTGATCCTCACCCAGGACACCCCCGGCGTCCCCGGCGCGGCCGAGTACAACGACTTCTTCGGTACGTCCGTCCTGCTCACCGACATGACGGGCGACGGCAGGGCGGACCTCGTCGTCGGTGCGGACGGCGAGAACGACCAGGCCGGCCTGGTCACCTTCCTCAAGGGCGCCGCCACCGGCATCACGACCTCCGGCGCCACCGCCTACGGCCCGAGCGGCTTCTCCGTCTCCACCGCCGGCGCGCCGTACCTGGGTACGACCCTGGTCGGCTGACGCCGTGGGCGCTCCCGGCAGCGGCCCCTGAAGACCCCCCTTGTCCGTCCCTTAGGGGATGTCACAGCTCGGCAGCAAAGCCCCACCCGAAACCTCCGGCCCGGCACGTGTCTCCGCGGAACCAGGTACGTTCGATGACGTGGCTGGATTCAGGATCGGACGCGGCGCCCGGGACGGCAGGGCCCCGCAAGCGCGCCCTCAACAACCTCCGTACGGGCAGCAGGCACCCCCGGCGCCGCAGGGACAGCCGTACGGCTACCCCCCGGCCCCGCAGCCGTACCCGCAGCAGCAACCGCAGTACGGAAGCCCTGCGGGCGGCGGCCGTCAGTGGTCCCAGGGGAACGGCGGCAACGGCGCCTACGGCGACGAGCCGGAGTACTTCGGCGACGGCGGCGGGTACGGACAGGGCGGCCACCCGGGCACCCCGGACCCGTACGCGGCGAACAACCCGGGCAGCACCCAGGCCTTCTCCGTAGGTGAGGACCCGTACACCCAGGGCGGTACGTACCGCGCGGGCTCGGCCCCGGCGCCCACGGGCCCGGTCGGCCCCCGCCTGCACTGGAAGGACCTGCTGAGAGGCATCGTCCTCGCCCCCCAGCAGACCTTCCTCCAGATGCGGGACTACACGATGTGGGGCCCCGCCCTGATCGTGACGTTCCTCTACGGCCTGCTCGCGGTCTTCGGCTTCGACGGCGCCCGCGCGGACGCCATAAGCGCCACCCTGGCGAACGCGGTCCCGATCGTCCTGATCACGGCCGTGGCGATGGTCGTCTCCTCGTTCGTCCTGGGCGTGGTCACCCACACCCTGGCCCGCCAGCTGGGCGGCGACGGAGCCTGGCAGCCCACGGTCGGCCTCTCCATGCTGATCATGTCCCTCACGGACGCCCCCCGCCTGGTCTTCGCCATGTTCTTCGGCGGCGACGCGACCTTCGTCCAGGCCCTCGGCTGGGCCACGTGGGTGGCGGCCGGCGCCCTCCTCACGATGATGGTCAGCCGCTCCCACGACCTCCCCTGGCCGAAGGCCCTGGGCGCATCGGCGATCCAGCTGATCGCCCTGCTGTCGATCGTGAAACTGGGCACTTTCTAGAGGCTTTTCGCTTTTCCGCTACGACGGCCAAGGGCTCCCGGCGCCAACCGGGAGCCCTTGGCCGTCGTAGGAACTGCTGTCGCTGCCGCTCAGGCGTCGAGGACCTGGCCGGTACGGCGTACGACCGGAGGTTCGACGGACCACGGGAAGTTGATCCACTCGTCGGTGCGCTTCCACACGTACTCGCACTTCACCAGCGACTGCGACTTCTCGTAGACGACCGCGCTGCGGACCTCGGCGACGACGTCGAGGCAGAAGTCGCGGACCAGTTTGAGGGTCCTGCCGGTGTCGGCGACGTCGTCGGTGATCAGGACCTTCTTGGAGGAGAAGTCGATGGCGTTGGGGATGGGGGCGAGCATGACCGGCATGTCGAGAGTGGTGCCTACGCCCGTGTAGAACTCGACGTTCACGAGGCTGATGTTCTTGCAGTCGAGGGCGTAGGCGAGGCCGCCGGCGACGAAGACTCCGCCGCGGGCGATGCTGAGGATGATGTCGGGCTCGTAGCCGTCGTCGGCGATGGTCTGCGCGAGTTCGCGCACGGCGACGCCGAACGCCTCGTAGGTCAGGTTCTCCCTGTCCCCCGTGCTCACACCTGCGTCCGGTGGAAGTTGAGGAAGGAACGGGAGGCGGTCGGGCCGCGCTGGCCCTGGTAGCGGGAGCCGTAGCGCTCGCTGCCGTAGGGGAACTCGGCCGCCGAGCTGAGCTGGAACATGCACAGCTGGCCGATCTTCATGCCCGGCCAGAGCTTGATGGGGAGCGTGGCGAGGTTGGAGAGCTCCAGTGTCACGTGGCCGGAGAACCCGGGGTCGATGAACCCGGCGGTGGAGTGCGTGACCAGGCCGAGGCGGCCGAGGGAGGACTTCCCCTCGAGGCGCGAGGCGAGGTCGTCGGGGAGCGACACGACCTCGTAGGTCGAGGCGAGCACGAACTCGCCGGGGTGGAGGATGAACGGCTCGTCGCCCTCCGGCTCCACCAGCCGCGTCAGATCCGCCTGTTCGACGGACGGGTCGATGTGGGGGTAGCGGTGGTTCTCGAACACCCGGAAGTAGCGGTCGAGGCGCACGTCGACACTGGACGGCTGCACCATGGATTCGTCGTAGGGATCGATCCGGACCCGCCCGGCGTCGATCTCGGCCCGGATGTCCTTGTCTGAGAGAAGCACGCCCCGAGGATACGCAAGACGCGCGGACCGACCACAATCGGACGGACCCGCGCGCCAACCACTCCTGCGATACCGCTACTCCTACTGCTTCTCCAAGGTCACCAGCACCACACTGCGGAGCCGGGCACACCGTGGACACCTCACGAGCCGGCCAGGGCCGAGCCGCTCCGCCTGCTGCATCGGGAACGAAGCGGTACTGAACACGTGCCCATCGGCACATCGGACGACGGTGCGCTCCATCAAGTCCATGAGTCCCTTCCCCAAGAGCCGCGTCCGACTACTGCTCGCCGGACACCAAATGGCACATTACGGGATGAAAGGAACGACTCTCCAGGCGGCACTCCGCTCCCACCCAGACCCTCTTCCACGCCTCCACCGTACGCCCCAACTCCGGCCCGCCGCAGCCCCGTCACCCTTCCCGTAACGCACTCGAGCCCCACGGCTTCAGCGCCCGGGGCTCGACATGCGGTACAGTAACGGGGCGTTCCGACACCGGTTCAACCGGCGTCTCACGCGGGTGTAGTTTAGTGGTAGAACATCAGCTTCCCAAGCTGAGAGTGCGAGTTCGATTCTCGTCACCCGCTCCAGAATTTGCCCCCAGGTCAGCGGCCTGGGGGTTGTTTGTTGTCTAGACCAATCCGGGGTGGCGTGCCCTCCGCGTGCCCTAAGTGCAGGTGGGGCACCCTATCTGCGACCATCGGGCGCCATTGCGGGGATCACGGAGGGCGTCTCGGATCCTGAGACGCATTTCATGTGACCTGGGCCACTACCATCGGGCGTGCCCGCGAAGTCGCATACGCAAAGCCGGAGTTGGGTCACGGTCAACGCGGAAGTGCTGAGCCGAGCGGCTCCGCGTCAGGCAGGGAACAGTTCGAGGATGCGGGTGACCCGACCCCAGCCGGCCACCAGCGTCGCGGCGAGAACCGCCGCCCCCAGGATCAGCCACGGACGCACGTCTTCTCCCACGCCCATCGATGGCAGAGCGCGCGGCGCCGGCTGCGGCAGCCATGGCCGCGAGGATCGCCGTGGCGAAGTGAGCCGACTCGTGCCAGGTGTTCCGCAGGCGCGACACGGGCCGGACATCTTGGAGCAGCTCGGCGGGCAAGAGCGCTGCTGTCGACCGTACAGATGGTTCTCGGCGATAACGAGCTGCAGCCGTGCCAACTCAGCCAGTGCGGGCTCTGGGTCGACGTCCACCTGATGCAGCGCCACACGCTGGGCCCCGGCGACCAGCGCGGCATGCCGCTTGATCAGCCGGAGCCTGGAGGAGCGCCGCGGGACCGAACCCGCGATGCTGTGCACCTTGAACAGGCGCTTCTCAACGTGTCGACACCTCTGATCCAGCTGCCGCAGCGCCCTGGACCGTCCCCGGCCACGAGGCGCCGCGCGCGCCTTGCCGCCGACCACGATTGCATCGATAACTCCCAGAACCAGCCGGTAGCGGGCGGTCGAACTCCACCGCATTGCCCAGAACACGGGCCCCAGGACCACGCCGGACATGACCACGACCAGAGCCGTCCCATCGACGAGGCTGAAGGCCGCTTCGTTCCCGTCCTCGCCCATCCATCGCCAGTGCGCCACGGCCATGCCCCAAAGCCAGTGAATGCGCGAGACGCCGGCCTCCACCATTGCGAGCGAGACGCGCCAGCATGCCCACGCGACAATCCAGCCCCCGACGACGCCGAGCGCACAGGCTGCCCAGTTCGGACGCCATGATCCGGGAACGCCCGGCCCCTCGAAGCTTCCTCCAGCGGGATATCCAGCTTCTCCAGGGCCGCGTCCAGTTCCCTTTTCCGTGTTCCGGCCCAGCCACTCTGCTGCCCAGCCTGAGCCGGAGCCGGTGGCGGGCCCACAGGCGTACCGCCCAACGCTGCAGACGTAAGTCGTACGACGCCACCCGATCCCCCACTTCAGCTGTGCTCACGTCGCGCGGAGTCGCAGTATCTACGATCTGATCCGCCGTCGCAGAGCAAGTAACGTATGCGATGCGGCAGTTGATGTGCTGTAGCACTGCATCAGCTGGTGCTGCGGCTACGTGTTGGTCCGCACAGAAGCCGACAGGTTCGCGGATTCCTGAGGGCTCAAGACAGTGAACTGGCTGGCCATCTGAGGTTGAGACGGCGATCGTCCAGCCGGTTGGGGCAGCAGGGGCTCGTACGGCCGGCGCTCGGGAGAGCCGCGTTCCAGTGCCCGCGTGTGCTTGGGCTCGCACTTGACCGTGATGATCTGTTCGTCCGGGTCGTCGGTGACGACCCGGAACACCTTGTCCGCGACCTTGTACACGTCGAGTCCGGGGGTGAAGGGGTAGCCGTGGCTGACGTCGGGGAGAGCGAGGGCCGCCTTTGCGGGCGGTGAAGGCGGTTCCAGGCCGCGCTCAGCGGCCTGCCCGGGTGCCGGTGCCGTAGGTGTGCGGGTCGACGGGCTGCTCGGCTTTGGGCAGGTGAGAGACGACGAGCAGGTAGGAGTCGGTGACGAGTTCCGTGACGAGCTCCTCGTCGACGCCTGTCCCGCCCTCCAGCGTGATCCAGTGCTTCTTGTTCATGTGGTAGCCGGGGGTGATGTGGCTGTTGTGTTCCCGGAGAGCCTGGGCCTCGCCGGGGTCCGCCTTGAGGATCACGACGGGGCGCCCGGGGACTTCGGTCATCAGCATGAACACCTTGCCGCGTACCTTGAAGACCTCCCAGTCCGGGCCGAAGGGGTGCTCCATCTGGGCTCCGGGAAGTTCCTGCGCGCACTCGGCGGCGAACGTCTGCAGGGTCGATCCGTTCATGAGTGTTTCCTTTCCCGGGGCTAGCGGATTGGCCCGGGGCGTCCTGGTCAGGCGCTGGGCGGCGAGGGGCGGGACGCGGGCCTGTCACCGGTGCTGTGCGGTGCGCAGCTCGTCGGTGAACTGGGCGAGGGCGTGCTCGGCCGTGGGGACGGGGCCGAACAGCTGCTCCTGGCGGCGGGGGTCGGCGACGTAGCGTCCGGTGTCGAACCAGCCGAACATCGCGGCCATGTCCTTGACCACCGGATTGAAGCGGCCGACGACGGCTCCTGCGGCGCGGACGACGACGGAGGGGACGGCCCACACCTTGATCTTCTTTCCGGCCCGGTGGCCCATCGCGTCGGCCACCTCACGCATGCTGACCGGACGGTCCCAGCCGATGTCGATCCGCTCACCGGCCTCCGCCTCGGCGTCGACCGCGGCCGCCAGGTAGGCCGCGAGATCGGAGGTGCGGACGAAGGTCAGCGGAACGGTGGCCTTGGACATCCAGATCAGACGGCCCTTGTCGAGCGGGTTGCCCGCCATGGTCGCGACCTGGTCGAGGAAGGCCCCCGGGCGCAGGGCGACGAACGGGACGCGGAGCTGTTCGAGTTTGTCCTCGGCGAGCTTCTTGTGCCAGAAGTGCGGTACATCGGGCGTCTGGTCGCTGGTGAGGATGCTGGTCAGGACGAACCGCCGGATGCCGGTGCGGTGGGCGGCCTCAGCGAGGTTGGCGTTGCCGAGGGTGTCGATGTCGTGGGCGTTCTTGCCGCCGCGGGTGTAGCCGGCGGCGGTGGTGATGACGGCGTCGGCGCCGGTCATGGCGGCCACGAGCGAGTCGACGTCGAGCATGTCGCCGCGGACGATCTGAACGCCCCGGCTTTCGAGCCGGCCGGCGTCGCTGGCCGGCCTCACCAGGGCGCGGACCTTCTTGCCGCGCTTGAGTAGTTCGTCGACGACCTTGCTCCCCAGGGAGCCGGTTGCCCCGACGACGAGGACCGGGAGGGTGGCTGAGTCGGTGGCAGGCATGGGGTCTCACTTTCGGTCAGGCTGGTGGGCGGTGGCTGCAGGCATAGGCGCCTGCGTGCCGGACGGGGCTAGGGGAGGCGGACCGTGGTGGCAGATCCGTCGTGCGCCTCGCCGCCACGTGCCGCGTCCGGAACAGCCGGTACAGGGGAGGTGATACGGCCTGGCTGGAGGTGGCCGTGCCGCATGCGGGGCGGTGTGCACCCCAGTCCGCGTGCCCCTTTTTCATGTGCGGTGTGGCGTACGGGGGTCTGGGGTGCACACCGGGGGAGTCAGGTGGACTCTTCCTCGGGCAACGCGCGGCTGCTGATCGCCTCGGTGATGGCGTAGGCGGTCTCGACGAAGGACTCCGCCTGGTGCTCCGACAGATTCCGGGCGGTGGTCTCCTCCAGGGCCTGCCACAGGGCCGCGATGGGCTCGCGCATCGCCCGGCCCTTGTCGGTGAGGTGGACCACCATGACGCGCCGGTCATGTGCTGCCGGCTCGCGGATGACCAGGCCGGCGTCCTGCATGCGGCGGAGCGCCTTGGAAATGGTGGAGTGGTCCACGCCGAGGCTTTCGAGCAGCTCGGACTGGGACTGTCCGTCCCGGTCGAGAAGGTGCATCAGCAGCAGTTCCTGTCCGGGATGCAGGTCCATCGCGCGCAGCAGGGCGGCGGCGTAGGCGCGGTGGGCGCGGGCCAGTTGGAAGATCGCGTAGCTCATCGGTCCTGCGCCGGCCGTCGTGGGGATGCGGGGTTCGGGGGTGGGCATGGTTCGGTTCCTCAGCCGGTGTGGGTGGGGTAGTCGGTGTAGCCGGCCACTCCGCCGCCGTAGAAGGTCCCCGGGTCGGGGGTGTTCAGCGGCGCGCCGGCGCGGAGCCGCTCGACCAGGTCCGGGTTGGCGAGCGCGAGGGCGCCGACGGAGACGAGGTCGGCCGTGCCGTTGTCGATGTCCTTGGCACGGGCGGGCAGGTCGGTCCCGCCCCGGTTCAGGATCAGCGTGGTCGGCCACAGCGCGCGCACAGTGCCCAGCAGCTCCTCGTCGCCCGCGTGCATCACGTGGAGGTATGCCAGGCCCAGGGGGCGCAGGGCGTCCAGGAGCGCCGGATACAGCTCGGCGGTGTCGGACTCGGCGATGTCGTTGAAGGGGTTGCCGGGAGAGATACGGATGCCGGTGCGCTCGGCGCCGATCTCGTCGGCCACCGCGGCGGCGACCTTGACGGCGAAGCGGATGCGGCCCTCGATCGAGCCGCCGTAGCCATCGGTGCGCTGATTGGTGTTGTCGGACAGGAACTGGTGCACCAGGTAGCCGTTGGCGCCGTGGATCTCCACGCCGTCGGCGCCTGCCGCGACGGCAGCCGCTGCGGCGCGCCGGAAGTCGTCGACGGTCGCCGCGACCTCCTGCGTCGACAGAGCACGGGGGATCGGCATCTCCTGGGGCCCCGACGCGGTGAACATCGCGCCCTGCGCCTGGATCGCCGAAGGGGCGACCGGCCGGCGCCCGTGGGGGGTGTTGTCGGGGTGGGCGATGCGTCCGGTGTGCATCAGCTGGATGACGATCCGGCCGTCGGCCGCGTGCACGGCGTCGGTGACCTTGCGCCACCCGGCGATCTGCTCGTCATTGTGGATGCCGGGGGTCAGGAGGTAGCCCTGGCCGTCGGCGGAGGGCTGGGTTCCCTCGGTGATGACGAGCGCGTGCGACGCCCGCTGGGCGTAGTACTCGGCGTTCAGCTCGGTCGGTACGCCTTCAGGTGTGGAGCGGTCACGGGTCATGGGGGCCATGACCAGGCGGTGCGGCAGAGATATGCCGCCAACAGTGGTCGGCGTCCACAGGGAATCCAGCATGAGGGGGTCCTTCGATAGGGCGGTGACCGGCCGGTCACCGTAAACGCAGCGGGTGGTCGTGGGGAGGCGGTGGGCGGGCGTGCTCAGTCGACGCTCAGGACGAGCTTGCCCCGCACGTGCCCGGCGTCGCTGACCTGCTGGGCCGTGGCCGCCTGGTCGAGCGGATAGGCGGTGACGGTGGTGATGAGCTTGCCGGCCGCGGCGTCCTGGGCCAGGGCGGCCAGGCGGGCGGTCGAGCGTTCCTGGGAGCCCTGGGAGAAGGTGATGCCCAGCTGTCGTGCGCCGAAGTCGGCGATGGTGACGATGCGCTCGGGGCCGCCCCGCAGGGCGATGGAGTCCTTCAGGGCTCCCTTCCCGGCCAGGTCGAACACCGCGTCCACGCCGTCGGGGGCCAGCGCCTGCACCCGCTCGACCAGGCCGTCGCCGTACACGGTCGCGGTGGCGCCGAGCGAGGTGAGGTAGTCCTGGTTGGAGGGGCCCGCGGTGGCAATCACGCGTGCTCCGCGGGCCGTGGCGAGCTGGACCGCCACAGTGCCGACCGCTCCGGACGCGCCGTGCATCAGCACGGTCTCCCCGGGAGCGACGCCCAGCAGGTCCAGGACCCGCTCGGCCGTCTCGCCGGCCACCGGCAGCGCGACCGCGTGCTGCCAGTCGAGGCCGGCGGGCTTGGGGGCCACGGTGGTGGCCAGCGCGTACTGGGCGTACGAGCCGGTGTCCGACCAGCCCAGGACCTCATCGCCGACCTGCACGTCGCTCACACCCTCACCCAGGGCGTCGACCACGCCGGCGAGCTCGCCACCGGGGACGGCGGGGAGGGCCGTCGGGCGGACGGCCTCCAGCATCCCGGAGCGGATCTTGCCGTCCAGCGCGTTCAGACCGGCGGCCTTCACACGGACCCGGACCTGGCCGGGGCCGGGCTGCGGCACCTCGATGTCCGCCTCATGCAGCACGTCCGGGCCGCCGAACTGGTCGAAAACGATTGCTTTCATGATGACTCCATTTCCTTCGACCACCAAAAGCGTGGCTGGCCACATAATCAAGGTAACAGCAATCGTGTGGCTAGCCAACTATTGGTGGACGTGGGGGCGAAGCCAGCCACCTCCGCTCGATTCGGGGTGCGCCGATCACTTGTATGGCCGTTCACGCCAACCACGCGAAACGAACGCGGCGACCGCCAAGGGGTGCCCGTACTGCAGATCGCCCAGGAACTTGTCATCGCCTCGGGCAAGAACACGGGCTGGCGACCCACGGTCGCCACCGTCTACCGCACCCTCGCCGAGGGTGAATCGGAGAGCTGAGCAGTCACCGGAGACCAGGCCGGGTTCGAGTTCGACCGGCGCCGCACATGCACGTGCGCGCCCTCCACGTCACAGCCCAAGGCGCGCGAGTCCGGCAGCAGATGGCAGTCGCTGCGGCGCAGCCCGGCCACCTGCCCGCGCCGCAACCCCACACGGGAGTGCAGGTGGCTTGAGCCGTTCCCCGGCCTGGGACGGCGCTTCTCCTCCCGGTTCCGAGGAAGGGCGGGTAGCGATCAAATCCGGCCGCCCATGGGGTGATGCGGCCAGCTGGCCCTTCGTCACGCTGAACCGGGCGCCGTAAGGTCAACTTCCACACCTGCCTGGCAAGTTTCGGCAAGTTCCTGGCTCCACGGCACAGCTGCGGGCAAGCTCTGGCACAGAGATCGTTGCCGGCATCCGAGGAGGACATCATGGCCCTGCGCCAGCTCGGTAAGGACCCGGAGAGTCCCAGTGGCGGCTCCCCCACCATCTACCTCGACGAGGAGAAGGACAGCTACCTCGTGCAGGGGCTGAAGGTGGAGGACATCGAGCGCCTCGGGCAGATGGACATCCCCGGCCATGAGTCGGCGGTGGAGATCCCCCGGCGGATGGTGCAGTTCCTCCTGGAGGTGAAGAAGGTTGACGAGGACCCCGACGTTTGAGGAGCTGTTCCGCGACTGCCAGCGGACGGCCGTCCATCTGGAGATGCGCGACGCCTACATGAAGTCGGACCCGGCCTTCATCGACTGGAAGGCCGGCATCACGCTCGACCCGGCCGAGCGCTGGGGCGACTGGCACAGCATCGTCACGGAGGCCACCTCACGAGGCGTCGAGGTCCGCCGGGCCCGCGTCGTCTCGACTCCCGTCAGCGAATACATCCGCTTCGAGTACGACGTGACGGACGGACTCAACATCGCCGCCGGCGAAGCCGTGCGCTGGCTCTCCCGGCGAAACGCAACGGGCCTCGCACTTCCGGGCAACGACTTCTGGCTCTTCGACTCCAGCCTCGTCCTCATCAACCACTTCGACGGTGAAGGCGAGAACATGGAGGTGGAACTCACGGAAGACCCTGAGGTGGCAAAGCTCTGCGAGTCGGCCTTCGAGGCCGTATGGGCGCGGGCAACACCGCACGCAGAGTTCCAGCCGGTCTGACAGCCCGAACAGCGCCGTCGCAACGACATGACATCGCCATCTTCGAGCGTTCAGGAAGCCCGCAGGGCTCTCGGTAGACGCCTGAGCGAAATCCAGCTCGAAGCCGGGCTCACCAAGCGAGCGTTGGCCAGCAGCCTCGGCTGGCACGAGTCGAAGTGTTCGCGCTTCGAGAGCGGCACGCGTCCGCCCTCGGAGCGCGACCTGCGTGCGTGGGCTGCTGCTTGCGGTGCGGAGAGCACGGCCGAGGATCTCATCTCGACAGCCCGCGGCATCGAGGGGATGTATGTCGAGTGGCGCAGGTTGGAGCGCACCGGCCTGAAGCAGGCCCAGGAGTCCGTCCTCCCCCTGTGGGAACGCACCCAGCGCTTCCGCTTCTACTCCCCGTGGCTCATTCCCGGCCCGGTGCAGACGGCCTCGTACATCACCGCACTGCTCACCCTCACGACGGCGCCCGGTCGCCGCGCGTCACGTCACACGAATGCCCTCGCGGTCTTCGAGGGCGCTGATGGCGGTGGCGGTGAGGCTGTGGGTGATATGGCCTCGCATCAGCTGGGCGGCTTCGGCGGCGCGGCCGTCCACGATGAGGGAGACAGGTTGGTGGTGGGCCCGCGTGGATGCTGCGGTTCAACGACGGATCCGCCGTTACCGCACCGACTGCGATCCTGGCCACCGGGGTCTCCTACCGGCGGCTCGCCGCGCCGGGTCTGGAGGTGCTGACCGGCTGTGGCGTCTTCTACGACCCAGCCAGGGTCCGTCGATCCATGGATAAACCGTCCTCTCCCGCCCCTGCGCGGGCGCCCCTACGGTCGAGACTGCGGGCGCTCACCGGCCCGCCGTAACCAAGGAGCGAGACCCCCCATGAAGATGACCGGCAACACGATCCTGATCACCGGCGGAACCTCGGGCATCGGGCTCGGCCTGGCCCTGCGCCTGCACGAGGCCGGCAACAAGGTGATCGTCGCCGGCCGGCGCAAGGAACTCCTCGACGAGATCACGGCCGAGCACCCGGGCATCGACGGGCTCGTCCTCGATGTCGCCGACCCCGACTCGATCGCCCGGGCCCGTGAGACCGTGGCGGCGAGCCACCCGGGGCTGAACGTCCTGGTCAACAACGCGGGCATCATGCTGCGGGAGAACCTCCTCGACCCGACCGAACTGCCGGTCGCCGAGGATCACGTCGCGACCAATCTGCTCGGCACGATCCGGATGACGTACGCCTTCCTGCCCCTGCTCACGGGCAAGGACGACGCGGTCGTCATGAACGTCACCTCCGCACTGGCGTTCGTGCCGTATCCGAGCACCCCGACCTACAGCGCGACCAAGGCCGCGCTGCACTCCTTCTCCGACAGCCTGCGCATCCAGCTCGCCGGTGCTGACGCCGGCGTCCAGGTGATCGAGGTCGCCCCGCCGGGCGTGCGCACGACCCTGCTGGGCCAGGAGGACAACGAGCACGCCATGCCGCTGGACGACTTCCTCACCCAGGCTCTCGACCTGCTGCGCGAGAAGCCCGACGCGAAGGAGATTGTTGTCGAGGGCGCCAGGTTCATCCGCGACGCGCAGGCCAACGGCTCCTACGACGACGTCCTCGCCATGATCGCCAGCAGCTGACCGACCTGTAGTGACCGACGCGGAACAACAGCACGCGGGTAGGTCCTGTGGGGCCACATCGTGGACGGACGCGAGGTGGACCGCCTCGGGGAGGGTCTCACCGAGGACGCGGAACGGTAGGTAAGCGTCTTGGGTGTCGCCCCGGTCGTCGCACGGGAGGCGGCCCGGCTCCGTCCTGGGCGCCAACGGGCACCCGAGCGCCTGGGCCGACACGGCGCACACCGTCGTCTCGACCAGGCCGACCGACGCGCCCGGGACCGCTCCCGAAGCGTCGGGCGCCGTCGACGGGGGACCGTCACCGAAGGCCGTCTCCCATACCGGCGGCCGGCGGAGCACCGCCGACGGTCAGCGAATTCCCCAGCGGGCCATGCAGGCCAAGGAACCATCGGGTCGTCCCGCCGCGAGCACCCTCGGCGTCGGCCTCGCTCATGGGCGGCTTCGCGCGGGTGGGAGAGGAGTGCTCAGCCATGGATCGGCGGTCTCTGGATAGCCGGCCGGGATACGGCGAGGATGGGGGCATGGACAAGAAGGAACTGGCGGATTTCCTGCGCCACCGGCGTGAGACGCTGCGCCCCCGCGACGTCGGGCTGGTCGAGGGGCCGCGCAGGCGTACCCAAGGACTGCGCCGCGAGGAGGTCGCGCAGCTCGTCGGCATGTCCACCGACTACTACGCCCGTCTGGAACAGCAGCGTGCCCCGCAGCCCTCTCTCCAGATCACCACGGCTCTCGCCCGGGCCCTGCGGCTGTCCCTGGACGAACGCGACCATCTCTTCGTGCTCATCGGCCACAACGCCCCGGCCCGTTTCCACCGCTCCGAACATGTCAGCCCGCCGCTGATGCGGGTCCTGGACCGCCTGGACGACTCCCCGGCCCTGGTGCAGACCGACCTGGTCGACACTCTCGCGATGAACCCCTTGGCCGTCGCGCTGCTCGGCGACCAGACCCGCCACACAGGTCTGGCCCGAAGCGGCTACTACCGCTGGTTCATGGACCCGGCCGAACGTCTGATGGTTCCCGAGGAGACCCGCGAACGCCACGGCCGCGCCCAGGCAGCACGCCTGCGGGCCGCGCTGACAGCCGGAAGCGACACCCCCCGGGCCGCCCGCATCCTCGCCGAACTCCAGGAACACAGCCCCGAGTTCGTCCGCATGTGGGAACTTCAGGAGGTCGCACAGAGCTACGAAGACTGCAAGACCATCCTCCATCCCGAACTCGGCCGCATCGACGTCGACGCCCAGGTCCTGTTCACCGAGAACCGCGCCCAGACCCTGGTGGTGCTGACCACTCGCCCCGGCACGGAGAGCCACAGCAAACTCGAACTGCTCTCCGTCATAGGGCACCAGCAGCTCACCCCCTGACGTCCTGGGCCGGGCGAGGGGTCAGGGCTCGGCGCGGGAGGGCCGAACAAGCGGGTCACGGTCCAGGACGCCGGAAGTCGTCGGGACCGGCAGTGCGGCACCGCACACACCCAGCTCCGCACGGCTCTTGCCCTGCGCGCTGCGGCCAGACAGGTGGGCCCCTGTGCTGTCCGGGCTCCGTGGCCGGTCCTCCGATTTGACCGGATGCTGCCTCCGTTTTACTCTCGGATACATACGGAGGCAGCATCCGTTTTGATGCGGACGCAGGATCAGGGCAGGCAGGAGGGTGCATGAGCGCCGGTGAACTGCGGGGACGCAAGCCCCGCGCGGACGTCCAGCGCAACCGCGCTGCCCTCCTGGAGACCGCGCAGCGTCACTTCCTGCAGCACGGGGTCGGCACCTCCCTGGAGGCGGTGGCCAAGGATGCCGGCGTCGGACCCGGCACCCTGTACCGGCACTTCCCCACCCGGGAGGCACTGCTGGCGGCCGTGCTGCAGACGCGCTCCGAGGAGCTGGTGGCCCGCCAGGCGGACATCGAACAGCTCGTCGACGCCGCCGAGGCGCTGGAGCAGTGGCTGCGGGCGATGGAGGAGTACTTCAGCGCCTTCAGCGGGCTGCCGGACCCGCTCATGGCCGCGGCCAGGGCGCAGGAGCGGGACAACCCGCTCACCATCCCCTGCGACATCCTCATCTCCGCCACCGATCAGTACGTGCGAGCCGCGCAGCTCGCGGGGCGCGTGCGCGCGTCGGTGCGGGGGCACGACCTGTTCCTCGCGGCCTGCTCCGTTGCCTGGATCAAGGGCACCGGCACCGAGGAGGAGCCGCTCGACCGGCTTCGCACGCTCATCGCGAACGGCTATCGCGAGCGGGACACCCAGGCGTAAACGTCACGCACCCCGCCCCGGCCCACGCAACACCAGGTGATACCACCACCCGGCCATCACATCTCGCTGCCCTCAGGGGCAGCGCAACCTCCCGAGGAACAAATCATGAAAATTACTGTCATAGGCGCTGGCGCCATCGGCGGGAACCTCGCTGCCAAGCTCAGCACGGCCGGTCACGACGTCCAGGTGGCCGACGCCCGCGGCCCCGAGGCCGTCCGGGCGGAGGTGCTGGAGGCCGGGGCCCGCGCGGCGGACCTCGCCGACGCCGTCCGGGGCCGGGACGTCATCGTCCTGTCGATCCCGTTCGGGGTGGCGGGCCAGCTGGCGGACCTGTTCGCGTCGGTGCCCGACGAGACGGTGGTCATCGACACCTCGAACTACTACCCCGGCATGCTCAGCGAGCCGATCGAGGCGGTGGACAACGGCCAGGTGGAGAGCGTGTACACCGCCGAGCTGCTCGGCCGCCCCGTGGTCAAGGCGTGGAACGCCGCGCTGGCCGAAACCCAGCGGACCAAGGGCGTCCCGGCCGGAACGCCCGGCCGCCTCGCCATCCCCGTCGCCGGCGACTCCGAGGACGCGCGCAAGGTGGCCATGAGCCTGGTGGACGACACCGGCTTCGACCCCTACGACACCGGCACACTGGCCGACTCCTGGCGCCAGCAGCCGAACAGCCCCGCCTACTGCACCGAACTGACCCTCGACGAACTGCCGGCGGCCCTGGCCGCGGCCGACCGCGTCAAGGACGCGGCCATCCGCGACAGCCTCCCGGAACGCTTCGCATCCCTCCCGGCCAACCCCACCGTCGACGACGTCGTCGAGATGAACCGCGCCGCCCACCGCTGAGCCACCCGACGCGGCTCTCGTGCACGCAACGACACGAGAGCGGCGGCGTCGGCAGCCCACGAAAACACAAGACGAACACGAAGAGCGCACAGTCCCCCACGCTGCGACCTGCGGTCTCGGCGCGCCGCTGCCTGCGAGCATCCGCATGCCTGCCGGTACCCGCGAAGGGTGCGTCCCGCGCCCGGCCCTTACGTCAGCTGCCTCGTCGCACGGCCTGCCGTACCGCGCCGTGCCGCGGCCTCCGTGGCGGTGACTGCGCGCCGCGGAGAGGAACCGCCTTGCCCGGCACCACATCACCCTTCACCGACATCGCACGCTCCCGACGCTCCCCCCGGCGGTTCCTGCCCACCGCCCTGTCCCCTTCCGACATCCGCGGCGTGCTGGACGACGCACAGACGGCCCCCTCGAACAGCAACACCCAGCCGTGGACCGTGCACGTCGTCTCGGGTGCGGCGCGGGAAGCTCTGGGCAAAGAGCTGCTCCGGGCCGAGGAGGAGGGACGGACCTCCCCGGATTTCACCGATGGCTACGGCGAGGGGCTCTACCTGGAGCGGTCGCAGACCCTGGGCACGAGTGTCTACCGCTCCCGGGGCGTCGAGCGCTCGGACGGGCACGGCAGGCGGGCGGCAGTCCGCGAGAACCTGGAGTTCTACGGCGCTCCCCATGCCGCCTTCCTGTTCATGCCGGCACTCGGCGACGGGGTACGGACGGCCGGCGACATCGGCATGTACGCGCAGAACTTCCTGCTCTCGCTGGCGGCCCGGGGGCTGGCCGGCATCCCGCAGACCGTGCTCGGCGTCTATGCCGACACCGTCCGCGAGTTCCTGGGTGTCCCCGCGGAGCTCAAGCTGCTGTTCGGCATCTCCTTCGGCATGGCCGACCCGGCGGCACCGGTGAACACGCTCCGCACGGAGCGGGTTCCGCTGCAGCGGAGCGTGGTCCTGCATGACACCCCGGGAGTCCTCGGCAGGCCGTAGTTCCTCCGCCCGCAGGAACCGTCCGGCGCCTGGGCCGAGCCGCCACTCGTCCGGCCCGGGCCGGACGCCGCACGGTCTTTTGCAATCCGGAGGATTCCCCGCATTGCAGGGGCTGCCCGGGGAGCCTGAGGGTGTCGGCACCCTGCAGGAGGGACCAGGGGACGGTGAGGCCGAGCTCGATCACGCCGCCGCACGTCCACAGCCCGTCGTCCGGATCGGACCACGCGATCATCGGCGCGATGGCCTTCAAGTCCGGCGGTTTCGACAGCGCCGCCATCCACTGGGTGTTGCCGAAATAGCTGCCGCCGATCATGCCGACCGAGCCGTTGGAGCCGTGGAGGGCGGCAGCCTACCGTGTCGTAGCCGTCACTCTCCTCTTACGTGAACGGCTCCCCCTCCCCCTCGGAAGCGAACCGGCCTCGGGTGTCCTGGATGATCACCATGAACCCGCGCCGGGCAGCCGCCAACGGATCAAGCATGACGGTCATCACGGAGGTCTGCTTGCCGTACGGCAGCCGGCTCAGCAGCACCGGTCACGGCTCCGCGCCGCCGGGGTGGTAGACATCCGCGCGCAGCACCGTGCATCACGCATCCGCGCCGGAACGTCGACCTCGATCTGGATCTCCGCCATGCACTGCTCCCTGGGTCAGTGGTCCCGGGGGTCAGGCCACCGCGTTCAACAGGTCGGCCAGCACGTCGGGCCGTTCCAGGGCGATGAAGTGGCCTGCCTTGGGGACCTGGGTGAAGTCGGCGGCCGGAAGCAGTTGCTTGTTGGCTTCCCGGTCCGAGGGGCGGGACCAGTCCTTTTCGCCGTAGACGAGGTGGACGGGCGCCTTGATCTCGGGGTAGCGCGGGCGGGCTGCGATGAGGCTGGGCAGGGCCTGGTACACGGCCCGGGCCACGGTCGGGTAGCCGGGCCGGCTGCCCACCTGGAGGAGCTCGTCCACGTAGTCCTCGCGCAGCGCGCGCTTGTCGCCGAGGCCGCCCTGAAGGATCTTGCGCAGGGCGGGCTTGGGCTCGACCCCGGCGATCACGGGACCCACACCGGGCGCGAGGACACCGCTGACCACCACACGGGCGAGAAGGCTCGACCTGGCGATGCCGCCGCGGAAGTCGTAGGTGTTCACCGCGACGACACGTCGTACCCGCTCCGGGAGATCGGCCGCAGCGGTCAGGGCGAGCACCGCACCCATGGACTCCCCGACCAACGTCACGTCATTCAGGTCGAGTTCGGTCAGCAGCCGCTCGACGCCCGCACGCATCGCGGGCTCGTCGTACGACGCCCCGGGCACGATCTCGGAGTAGCCCATCCCCGGCAGGTCGAGGGCGTACACGGTGTACCGGTCCGCGATCAGCGGGATGAGGTGGCGGAAGTGCTCGGCCTGAGTGCGCACGGTGTGCAGCAGAACGAGGGGGGCACCGGTCCCCGCCTTGAGGTAGCGCAGCGTTCCCTCACGGCCGCCGGATCCCGCGCGCGGGACGAGGGTGTGGCTGGTGGTCCCCGGAATGTGAATCGTGGGACGTGACTCTTGGCTGGGCATCTCGCCGACTCCTTGTGTGTGAGGGGGTTACCAAAACGGTCATGACTCTCTCCGGAGAATGAGAAACCGATCGGTTTCCATCAAGGTAAACCGATAGGTTTCAAGGCGCAAGCCCGGCAGGCTTCGGCTTCACCGGGGCGTTCCGTACCCGTGGATAACTGGGACGACGAGCTCTCCACCTGCCTGTCCGGTCTGGTCGATGTCGGCGTCGTCCAAGCCGAGTTGGAGCTTGAGGTCGAGTCGGGCCAGCGCGGACGTACAGGGAACGGCGTGACGACCTCTCGTCGACCCGCCAGGCCACTCTTTCCGGCAATCTCATGCCGGCCGCTCCCGGCAGGATGCGCACCACCAGCACGTCCACCAGGACCGCGAACACCATGCCGACGCCGAAGTGCCTCATGGTCGGCACGTCGCTCATCCCGCCTCATCCCGACCTCCGCCAGTGGCACGCACAGCAGCACCGAGCCGGCCGCGTCCAGGGTGTCGCCGTAGATCGCCGACCCACTGGCCAAGTACGTCCGGACGTCCTGCGGTCTTGGCGGTACGGCACAAGGTGTCGGCGCCGACACGGACTCTCCGCCGGCAGAACAGCCGTGCCGCGACGCCGGGCAACAAGTCGCTTGCCGGGGCAGCGCCGTCGGCCTCCGCGGACTTCGACCCTGGCGGGGCAGTCCCGGGCCAGAAGCGACCCGTTCACTTGCACCTGGGAAACCGATCTGTTTTCCTGAGTGGAAACAGATCGGTTTCCGACTGATGGTCGGCCCATGACCAGCGACTAAGGGGAAAAGTGAGTACCACCTTCGACCGCGGGGCGCCCGCCTCCGGGAAAACAGACTCGGGCCGCCGCGGCTCACATGCCGTGCGCTGGTGGGTGCTCGTCGTGCTGGGCGTGGCGCAGCTCATGGTCACGCTCGATGCGACCGTCGTGAACATCGCACTGCCCGAAGCGCAACATGACCTCGGTTTCAGTGACGGCAGCCGACAGTGGGTCATCACGGGGTACGCCCTGGCGTTCGGCAGCCTGCTGCTGCTCGGGGGCCGACTCGGTGACCTGTTCGGCCGACGTACGACCTTCGTGACCGGCCTGATCGGTTTCGCGACCGCATCCGTCGTCGGCGGCGCGGCCAGCAGCTTCGACATACTCGTCGCGGCACGCGTGGCCCAGGGCCTCTTCGCCGCGCTGCTCGCGCCCGCGGCGCTCTCACTGCTCAGCGTGACCTTCACCCAGCCGACCGAAAGGCCGAAAGCCTTCGGCATCTTCAGTGCGTTGTCCGGTGCGGGCGCCGCGATCGGACTCCTGCTCGGCGGCATGCTCACCGAATGGGCGTCGTGGCGCTGGGTGATGTACGTGAACGTCGTTTTCGCGGGCGTCGCGCTGGTCGGCGCGTTGCTGTTGCTGGCCAAGCCTGCGGTCACCGAGCGACCCAAGATCGACATTCCTGGCACCGTCGTGGTGAGCGCCGCGCTGTTCGGCATCGTCTACGGGTTCGCGCACGTCGAATCCACCAGTTGGACCGATCCGGTCGCCCTCGGCTCCATGATCAGCGGCGTGGTGCTGCTCGCGGTGTTCGTATGGCTGGAGTCCAGGGTCGCGCATCCGCTGCTGCCGCTGCGAGTCGTGCTGGACCGGACCCGAGGTGGTTCGTTCCTGGCCGTGTTCGTCCTGGGCATGGGAATGTTCTCGATCTTCCTGTTCCTGACCTACTACCTGGAGGCCAGCATCGGCTACTCGCCGATCAAGGCCGGCCTGTCCTTCCTGCCGATGGTCGGCGGCATCGTCGCCGCGTCGACCACGGTGCCTTCGCTGCTGCTGCCCAGGGTCGGCCCGAAGGCCGTGGTCAGCGCCGGCTTCCTGGTCTCCGCATCCGGTATGGCCCTGCTGACCCGGCTCACGCTGGACAGCGCCTACGTCGCCGACATCATGCCGGGCATGATCCTGCTGGGTCTCGGTATCGGCGGGGTGATGACCACCGCGTTCCAGGGGGCGACCGCAGGGGTGCACCACGAGGACGCGGGCGTCGCCTCGGCGCTGATCAACACCAGCCAGCAGGTGGGCGGCTCGATCAGCACGGCGCTGCTGACCACCGTCGCCTCGTCGGCCGCGACCGACTACCTGTCCTCGCACAAGCCGGGCGCGCTGACCGTGGCCCGGGCCGGGGTCGAGAGCTACACGGCCACCCTGGCGTGGGGCGCCGGGATCTTCGTGGTCGGGGCGGTGCTCACGGCGTTCCTGATGCCGAATTCAGCTCTGGCGCCGTCGGAGGGCGAGCCTGTGATCGCCCACTGAGGCCGAATCCACCGTGGTAAGAAATGTCCTGCGCTGATTGGTGCCCTCCAGGCACGAATCAGCGCAGGAACACAGGGGCCCTCAGAGATGGTCCCGTGTGTTCCGTCTTCAGCAAACCGATCATCGCCGGCAGCGGGCGCCCGCGAGGCGGGCTGAATGTGCGAGGCCGACGGACACGTGGGCCGTCGTGGGTGCCACCGGGTGCAGTCACAGCAGCGGCAGGCCAGCGGTGCCGGCCGAGCCCGGCAAGGAGGGTGAGCGCACCGATTCCGGAGACCGCGATGGGGGTGCCGACGTCCCACACCACCCCCATCAAGGCGCCGCCCGGCTTCTACCGCTTCCTCACAGCACTCACCCGTAAACCGATCGGTTTCCAACGGGCCGGAATCGAGTTAACCTCGGAATATGACCACCGAAGCAATGCCAAGCTCCCGAGAGCGACTGCTGGAGGCAGCGGCCACACTCACCTACCGAAACGGCGTCAACATCGGCGTCGACGCGCTGTGCAAGGCGGCGGGGGTGTCCAAGCGCTCCATGTACAAGCTGTTCGAGAGCAAAGGCGAACTGCTGGCGGCAAGCCTGGAGGAACGCGCCTCCGTCTATGTGACGACCCTCCTTCCCGCGGCGGACGACAACCGTCCACCCCGCGAACGGATCCTGCACGTCTTCGAACAGGCGGAGGCACAGGCGGGTGCACCCGACTTCCAGGGCTGCCGGTACCTCGTCGTGCAGATCGAGCTCAAGGACCCGAGCCACCCCGCGAGCCGGGTGGCCCATCGGGTCAAGGAGAACCTGACAGCCTTCTTCCGCGCCGAGGCCGAACAGGGCGGGGCGAGCGACCCGGACCTGCTGGCCCGTCAGCTGATCCTGGTTTTCGACGGCGCCAGCGCCCGTGCGGGAATCAAGGCCGACACGCAGGCCGGGCTCACCACACCCACCGTGGCCGCCCTGCTCGATGCAGCGGACATGCGCTGACGCCATCGCGTGACGAGCAGCTGCGGCGAGCGATGCGCTCAACGAGTCGCAGCCGCCCCCGGCTATCGAGCAACTCCCATGGGGCCCACGCCCGTTGCCAGCCGGGGACCAGCACCCCGGCCTGATTCCCGGGCTGAGCCCCGAGCATCCGACGATCGATTGCCAACGCCCGCGAGGAACCTGATCGACAGTCCGAAGGAGAGGCTCGCGCTGGGGCTTGCGCGCGAAAACCGATCGGTTTACGGTGGTGAAACTGATCGGTTTCTCGCCCGTGGTGGCGAGCCTCGCACCCGCATCCCTAGGAGCACGGATGACTGCCGCGCGCGACACCGAGGGGCAACCCACTCATCCCCCGCTTCCGGCGAAGCTGGCGGCCCACCCGTCGGTACAGGCCGTACTAGCCCGGCGCAGGACCGGCGCCTCGGGTCGCCCGCCCGCGGTGATCGACGCGGCTTGGCTGCGTGAGCTGTGCCTGGCGGCCGGGGCGGACGACGCTGCCGCGGTGAGCCTGGACCACCCCGATCTGGCCGGCGAGCGCGAGTACGCGCAGTCGGCGCTGCCCGGCACCCGCACCCTGATCGCGATGGCGGTCCGGATGAACCGCGACAACTGCCGCTCCCCCGCCCGCAGCGTGGCCAACCAGGAGTTCCACCAGACCGACGAACAGGCCAACCACGCCGCCCGCAGCGTCACCCGGGCACTCCAGGACGCCGGATACCGTGCGCTCAATCCGTCCGTCGGCTTCCCCCAGGAGATGGACCGCTTCCCCCGCGAGCGGATCTGGGTGGTGGCACACAAGACGGTCGCGGTGGCCGCCGGACTCGGCGTGATGGGCCTGCATCGCAACGTCATCCACCCGAAGTTCGGCAGCTTCGTCCTGCTGGTCACCGTGCTGGTGGACGCGGAGGTGAGCGAGTACGGGCAGGCACTGGACTACAACCCGTGCATCGACTGCAAGTTGTGCGTCGCCGCCTGCCCGGTCGGCGCCATCGCCAAGGACGGCGCCTTCGACGCGCTGGCCTGCACCACGCACAACTACCGCGAGTTCATGAGCGGGTTCACCGACTGGGCGCAGACCGTGGCCGACAGCGAGGACGCCGCCGACTACCGCTCCCGGGTCACCGATTCCGAGAGCGCCTCCATGTGGCAGAGCCTGAGCTCTCCGCCCGGCTACAAGTCCGGCTACTGCCTCGCTGTCTGCCCCGCCGGCGAGGACGTCCTGGGCCCGTACCTGGACGACCGCAAGTCGTTCATGGACACCGTGCTGCGACCGCTCCAGGACAAGAAGGAAACCCTGTATGTCCTGCCGGGCTCCCACGCGCAGGAGTACGCCCGGCGCCGCTTCCCCCACAAGCCCGCCAAGGAAGTCACCGGCGGCTGGCATCCCCCGGCGAGCCGTTCCGCGTCCACCGGCCGAGAGACACGTACGTCATGAGGGGCAGCCACCCGTTTTACGACCGCAAGGGACTGCACCGCATCCCGGCGGAGACGAAGCCGGAGAATACCGCCGCACGGGCATGACGGCAGGTCACCCAGGACGGGCCTTTACTCGCAGTGGCCCCGGTGTGCGTCGCCCTGACGGGGACGGCAGGCGCGCATACCATCACGGCTCGGCGACGGCCCTTCCCCCAGGCCGTCGCCGAGCCCCTGCCGGGAACCTCCGGAAACCGATCGGTTTTCATTTCGTCCGCTCCGGGTTAACCTCACGACATGAGCACCGAAGTGAAACTGAGCCCCAGGGAGCGCCTGCTGGAGGCGGCGGCCACGCTCACCTACCAAGACGGCGTCAGCATCGGAGTCGAGGCGCTGTGCAAGGCGGCGGGGGTGTCCAAGCGCTCCATGTACCAGCTGTTCGAGAGCAAGGACGAGCTCCTGGCAGTGAGCCTGAAGGAGCGCGCCTCCGCCTACGCGGCAACTCTCCTGCCTGCGGCGGACGACGGCCGGTCGCCCCGCGAGCGGATCCTGCACGTTTTCGAGCAGGTGGAATCGCAGGCAGGGGCGCCCGAGTTCCGGGGCTGTCGGTATCTGGCGGTGCAGGTCGAGCTCAAGGACCAGAGTCACCCGGCGAGCCGCGTGGCTCACCAAGTCAAGGCGAATCTGACGGCCTTCTTCCGCGCCGAGGCCGAACAGGGCGGGGCGGGCGATCCCGATCTGCTGGCCCGGCAGCTCAGCCTGGTCTTCGACGGCGCGAGCGCCCGCGCGGGAATTCAGGCCGACAACCTGACCGGGCTCGTCACACCCACCGTGACCACCCTGCTCGACGCGGCAGGCGTGCACTGACGCATCCCCGTTCGGAACACCCCCTCACCTCCCGGCGTCCACGGGAAGCCCGATGGCCGTGAGCGTGTTGCCGAGCATGCCGCAGGCGAAGAAGCCTGCGGTCTTCTCGGCATCAGCACCCAGCGACAGGTGCACGGCTTCCCGGATACTCGTCCAGCCGGCCCGGACGACTTCACCGATCAGGTCGTCGCCCTGCGCCACGGTGACATATCCCTGCATCTGCATCAGGAGCGTTTCGGGGTACGTCGAGATCAGCTGCGCATAGGCGTCCGCCATCGCCTGCCGGGCTCGCTCGCCTCCCTCCACCCCGTCGGCCGCCCTCTCGAAAGCCAAGCGAGTGTCTTCCGCGCTCCGCACCAGAGCGGCGACGAAGATCGCCTTCTTGTCCGGGAAAAGCCGGAAGAGATACGGCTGCGTGACGCCGACCCGCTCGGCGATCGCAGCCGTGGTGGTGCCCCGGTAGCCGGTGATCGCGAACTCCGCGATCGCCGCGCGAATGACGCTCTCGCGCCGCTCCCGCGCACTGACTCCGCCCATGACCCCACCCCTTGCCTGAACTTGCACACGGAAACCGATCGGTTTACTGTAGCGGAAACCGATCGGTTTTGAATGGGGGCAGGGGTCCAGGATGACGACAGATCGGCCGGTGGCACTCGTGACGGGTGCGTCATCCGGCATCGGGAAGGAAACCGCACTCGCCCTCGTCGCAGCGGGCTTCCTCGTGGTCGGCACAGGCCGCGACACCTCACATGTCACCCCGCTCGGGGGTGTGACGCTCCTCGACCTCGACGTGGTCAGCGACGCCTCGGTCGCCGCCGCGGTGTTCGACAAGCAGATCCGCAAGATGAACCAGCCGGCCGACTGACGCAGGATTCTCCACCTCACCCAGCGCCGGGCCTGGACCAGCGAGATCACCGCCGCCCTCGAACGGCTCACGCTCCTGCCGACCACGCCCGGCTGGCCGGCAACCGCCACCGGTCGCCGGTCTGCCCACCATCAGCTCCGGAAAGCGAAAGGAAAGCGAAAGGGCCCACCGACTCCGTCGGCGGACCCCAACGAAAGATCGCGGCTAGGGCTTGAGCACCGCCAGTACATCGTCGAGCGAAACGGCAGCGGGGTCACTCATATCGGAACCATCGAAAGTCTGCCAGATATAGGACGCCGTCCCGCTCTCCCGCAGCGGATGCAGGTCGGCCAATTCCGGATCGTCCCGGAACCTGTTGAACGCCTCTTCGGATTCCCATTCAACGAGGAACAGAACCTGCCGGGGTGCGAGGTCACCGGCCACGTTGTCCCGGAAGCGACCAAACGCCACCATGCGACCACCGTACTGCGGAGCCGCTTCCGGCAAGCGGCTGAAATACGCAAGGTATTTCTCCAGGTCGACCACGTCAAACATATTCAGAGCATAAAACTTCTTCTTCTCCGAATTCGCGCTCAATGCTAATACCCTCTCCGATAAATTGCGGTTGGTGGTGGGGCCCGTCGGGGGTCCGGTCTACTTGGCGAGCTGGGGGTACAGCCCCGCCAGGTCACCGGCCAGGCCCGCCTTGACCTGCCGCGAGATGTCGTCGGCGAGGACCTCGTGGGCGCCGGTCTCAATGCCGTCGAGGGCGAGTGCGGCCACGTCGCGGGGGTCGGACTTGGGGGCGTCGACGCCTGTCGTCAGGTCGGTGTCGACGTAGCCGACGTGCAGTCCGGTGACGGCGATGCCGCGCGGCTGCAGCTCCAGGCGCAGGGAGTTGGTCTGCGACCACAGGGCGGCCTTGGAGGCACTGTAGGAGCCGCCGAGGGCCAGCCAGGACAGGACGGAATGCACGTTGAGGAGGTGGCCGCCACCGTTGCGCTCGATGACCGGCACGAAGGACCGGGCGACCAGCAGCGGACCGTAGAAGTTGGTCTCGAACTCCCGGCGCACGTCGTCGACCGGGGAGTCGAGGAAGGACGCGCCGACCGAGGCACCGGCGTTGTTGATCAACACGGTCACGTCCTGCGCCTGCGCGGCGGCCGCCGCCACCGAGGCCGGGTCAGTGACCTCCAGAGCCACCGGTACGGCGTCCGGGTGCGTCACGCTGCGCGGGTCGCGGGCCGTGGCGTAGACCTTGCCGGCACCACGCGCGTACAGCTCCTCCACCAGCGCCTTGCCGATGCCGCGGCTGCCGCCGGTGACGAAGACGTTCGCGCCCTTCAAAACAGTCATGACTCTCTCCAGGGAATGAGAAACCGATCGGTTTCCAGAAGAGTAAACCGATCGGTTTCCTGGCGCAAGCCCAAGCATCTGCCGATCCCCGCCGCGTCGGCAGGTGAGCTCGGGCCAGGGGGCGCCCCCGGAGCACATCCAGGGCCCTGTGCATCTGCCGAAGGCCGGGCTTGGGCGGCGGTCGGTGTGCCGGCCACCGCAGGACCATCAACGGGATTCCGTACCGGAATCGGACCGGCGTGCCGTGGAGGGTTCCTGCTTGCACGTTCCGCGAAGTGGAAGACCATTTACGAGAGGCGCAGACGCTGGTCGGCGGACGGCACGCGGGGCAGGCTCTCGCGGCCGTCCTGGCCGACGCCGACGCGCAGGGCCGCATTGACTGGTCCATGGTGTCCATGGGTGCCGCCGTCTGCCGGGTCCGCCAGCACGCGGCCGAGACATGCAAGAAGACTCTGAGAGTGCCGAGAAAAGCGCACGCCCCTGCAGAACCACCCCAACGAGGGCCTCGGCCGCTCTCGGGGCGGCTTCACCAGCAAGCTCCACCTCGCGGGCGAGGGCGGCAACGCCCAAGAAGGGGCCAGTCAGCCACGTGCACACGCAATGGCTCCGCGCAGTCGGCCTCGGCACGGACGACTCCACGCAAAAGGTGGGCCGTTTCAGCACGGCACCTACTCCTGGGCAAGCGCCGTGCCCACAGCGTGCCCATAAGACCGGTGAACCACGGTCGACTACGGTGCGATCGTGCGCTCCCGGCCGCCACGTCAGAGTACATATGCCCAGGTCATAGGCTATCCGGCTGCCCAAGCGCCGTCGCTTCCCGAGCTGAGAGTGCGAGTTCGATTCTCGTCACCCGCTCCAGGAGAAACCCCCAGGTCGATGACCCGGGGGTTCTTTGTTGTCCGGACCGGGAGGCGCACACCACAGTTTCTGGTTCACTCCGAACTCGACCGTCACCGTCGGCGGCCCGGGTCACAGTCCTCGGTCGAGGCCGGAGATCTCTGAATCGGGGCGGGCCGGACCGATTCGCGGCAGATGACAGGCCGCACGTAGAGCGTCCATCTTCTCCGCGTCGGTGGTCTCGGCCGCAGTCGTATACGTGACGATCCTCAGGCCGGTGCCGGCAGGCATCAGGACCTCGACGTCGAGGGCGATGTCACCCACCAGGGGATGCTCGATGGTCTTGCGGTCGCCGACGTAGGGGCCGGCGGTGCCGTTGAACCACAGACGGGCGAAGCGCGGGTTGCTTTGAAGCAGGCCTTCGACGAGTGAGGCGAGACGTACGTCATGGGGATGGGCGGCCGCTGTCACACGCAGGTCGGCGACGAGGTCCTCCTCCTGCGCTTCGTTGCCTTTCCACGACCAGACGGGCCATGCCGCAACCGGGTCCCGGCCTCGTGTGTCGCTCGACTGGAACATCCCGGCGACGAGATTGCGCTCGGCCCAGCCGTACGCGCCGGGATCGCCGACCGCGGCCGTCCACATCCTGTTCCAGCCGATGATGGTCCAGTCAGCGGCGAAGACCCCGGCCGGCACTCCTAACTGGTGTACCAGTCGCTGCACGCTCATGGGTATGTGCCTGGACACGTTCCCGACGGAGGGCGGTGCGAGGTGGGCGCAGCGAAACAGATGGTCACGCTCGGACGGGTCGAGACGCAGTGCTCTGGCCAGGGCGGTGACCACTTGGGCCGAGGGGTTGCGAGCGCGGCCCTGTTCCAGCAGCACCACGTAGTCGACCGATATGCCTGCCAGACGGGCCAGTTCTTCGCGGCGCAGTCCAGGAATGCGCCGCTCCGCGCCGGCCCCCAGCCCGCCGTCCTGCGGTGACATGCGCTCACGCCAGCCGCGCAGAGTCATGCCGAAGTGATTCATCGTTGCCATGCGGGCAATCGTCGTCCGGGTGCCGCGGACGACACGAAGCTTGTTTTGCCGCACGACCGATTCGTTACACGGAGTCGAGTCCTGACCGCCGGTGTCGGGTACGGCGCGCCGGCCGACAGAGCGTCGCCGGACGCGTCGGGGGCGACGGCCCCGTGCGCCCGGGTGAGGGCGGCGGCTCGCGGCGCGGCGGCGGTCTCGTCGAGCATCGCGGCGAACACCCGGAAGGGGTGCGGGACTTGAGGCCAGACCCGCAGTTCGACGTGGACGTCGTGCTCGGCGGCGCGGGCCGCCGACCGTGCGGCGCCGTCCAGCAGGATCTCGTGTGAGCCGCCCTCCTTTCGGGGCCGGCGTGGGATCGACAGCGGCCTTGCCGACCGCGCTGTCTCCGGACACGGTCAGGTCGGTCCCAGGGGAGAAGACCGCGCCGACGAGGGTTGGGGCAGGCCGGCGGTCCTCGGCGACGACGAGCGTCGCGATGGCGAGGCCGTCACCCGCGGACTCTCCGATGAAGGCGGTGCGGAAATGCGGAGGTGCAGAAGTGCGGGGGTCCGGGGGTGCGGGGGTCCGGGGGTGCGGGGGTCCGGGGGTGCGGGGGTCCGGGGGTGCGGGGGTCCGGGGGTGCGGGGGTCCGGGGCGGGGGTGCGGAGGTGCGGATCATGAGTAGTGCGGCCGTGCCGGAGGTGATCGGGGACGTTCCGGGAGCGGTAGACGATGCCGCCCCCCTCCGACAGTTCCGTCTCCTGGTCGTCCGTCGCACCACAACAGCGCACTGCCCTCGCTCAGCCTGAAGACCTCGTCCTCACGGGAGTGCGGGTGGTACGGCGGCGCTTCGCCCCTGGTTGACGAAGCACCGTCCGACGGTGGCCGCGCTGTCGCGTGCTGGAAGCAGGCGAACCCGGGGCAGCGGCCGGGGCAGCGGCGAGTCCGCTTCGCGAGCACGGTGTCACGCTCCGCGTCCTGGTGGATTGTGCGCATGCCCAAGTCGACGACGGACTTGGCCTGTTGCACCTCGGTCAAGGCCGGGCCAGGCGCAGGCCGAGGGCAGATTCTGAGGAGACTCTGATGGAACGCTGAGCTGACTCTGTCCCGGGCTCTGAGGGGACGTTGGTCCAGCGGATGGACTGTTCCGTGAACCGCTCGCACCACCCGAGGAGTTCCAGCGGGTACGGGCCCACCAGCACCAGGACGGGACGCCGGAACGCGAAGATCACCGGCCCGTGGCAAGCGCCTCCCCGTCCGGCCAGTACTCCGCCGGCGCGGCGGGCCGGGCGGAGGTGACGTGGGTCATCGAATCGTCCAGGTCTGGTTGTCCCAGCCGTTGCATTCCCAAAGGACCACCACCGTTCCGCTCGTGCCCCCGAAAATGGTGACGCATTTCTGTGACTGATCAGCCAGCAGTTCCGTACCGGAGAAGTGGAATTGCTGGCTGGCGTCGCCGCTGCACCCGGTCAGTTGGATCTCGGTCCGGTCAGCGGTCGCCCCTCCGGCCACGGTCATGCATTTCCCCGACGACCGGAGGGTCCCACCCGATCCGGTCTGCCATCGCTGTGCCGCGGAGTCGTCGCACGTGGCCTGGACCAGCTGTATCCCCTCGGTCGCGGCGCCGCCGCTCAGGCACTTCTCCGTGGCGGGGACCACCAGGGCATGGCCGGTCGGGGCGACCGTCGCGCCGGATCCGCTGTCCGTGGTCGGGGCCTCGCCTCCGGGTTCCGGGTCGGAATCCTCGTGTCCGGCCTTGGGCGTCGACTCCTGCGATGAGGTGTGGGCCGTCGGGGACGTGACGCTGGAACTCGCAGAGCTCGACGGTGAGGAGACGGAAGAGGCTGTCGGTGTGCCCGCGGACCGCGACGTCGTGGTGCCGCCGGCTGGGAGCGGACCGGCCGACCCTGTGGCGCTGCCGGCGTTCTTCTCCGTCGTCGTGTTGACCAGCAAGGCGATCGTGATCAGTACCGCCGTGGCGACTCCTGCGGCAAGCACGACCAGCTTCTTCGAACGGCCCGTTCGGCCGGCGGGCCGCGGCGCCTGCGGGTCGGTCGGGGCCGGCTGCGGGCGTTCCGCTGTCCGGTCGGCAGCGGATGCCTCGTGTGTTCTGTGCCCCGAGGTCGGTTCCGGCTTCGAGGTCGGTTCCGGCTTCGGGTCCAGTTCCGGCTTCGGCTTCGGTTCCGGCTTCGAGCTCAGGGCCGGCTTCGCCGCCGTATCCGGAGCGTCGGCCGCCGCCGCACCGGCGGCGGCCGGAGTGGCGGCGGCCGGAGTGGCGGCGGCCGGAGTGGCGGCGGCCGGAGTGGCGGCGGCCGGAGTCGTGG
>NZ_JBHXME010000137.1:0-30173 GCF_042721125.1 Streptomyces sp. NPDC058469 | reverse complement strand
GCAGCCGGTGGAAATTCTACCCCCCAACACGACCCTTAACCAGTTAGAAAAGACCCCAGCCTCCAGAGAGGAGGGAGCCGGGGGCGAGGTGGCGCACTGGCGTCTCGCCTGCACACCAGGTCGGCTCAGCGGCTGTCGCCCGATGGGGACTTGCTGCGCAAGAGGCCAAGAAGCCAACAGGCCAAGAGGCAAGGAGGCAAGGACCGCTGGGGAGTTGGGGAGTTGGGGAGTTGGAGTTCGTGGCCGAGGCCGAGGCCAATGGGCAGGCCTGGGCCACGGGCATGCATCGAAACTCCGGGCCGGGGCGAGGGAACGCGCTCGCGCCTCGCCAGCACACCGGGCAGGCAAGGCTAAGGACTCCTAACAAAAGTGGTGGGCTTTACCTGGTCAGCGGTCGGTGTCGTGCTCGAGGCGGCCGGGTAGCGGGACGCGGTTAGCCGCGCCATCGCACGCGATAAACCCGGCGACGCAGACGGTCGTCGCCGGGATACTGGTCGCCCATGGATGAGGTCGAAGTTGTCGTCGCCCATTCCGAGCGCGCGACCCTGCGCGTCGGCGATGTGTTCCTGAAGGTGGACGCCGATCAGGTGCGCATCGACGTCGAGGTCGAGGCGATGGCCCTGGCGCCGGTCCCGACCCCGGAGGTCCTGTGGCACAAGCCGCACGTGCTCGCGATCGGCGCACTCCCGGGGACGACGCTCGGGCGCCTCGGTGGGCCGTCGACCGGGTCGCCGAAGGCATGGGCCGCGGCGGGCGCCGCCATCCGGAAGCTGCACGACGCACCGCTGCCGCCCCGGCCGGGCCAGGCCGGCCGGAGCATCGTCGCGCTGGCGGCGGAACTCGACGGCGAGTGCGAGTTGCTCGTGACGAACGGCCTCCTGCCCGCCGACCTGGTCACCCGCAACCGCCAGGTCGCCGAGGCCGCGCTCCGGCCCTGGACTCCGGCGTTCACGCACGGCGACCTGCAGATCGCGCACGTTTTCGTCGACGGCGACGAGGTCACCGGCATCATCGACTGGTCCGAGGCGGGCCAGGGCGATGCCCTGCACGACGTCGCCACCTTCACGCTCGGACACGAGGAGCACCTCGACGACGTCATCGCCGGCTATGGCACCGACGTCGACCTCGACGTGATCCGCGCGTGGTGGTCATTGCGAAGCCTGCTGGTGGTCCGCTGGCTGACCGAGCACGGCTTCGACCCGTTCGCGCCGGGCTGCGAGGTCGACGTACTGAGATCCCGAATGTGAGGCCGCGCGGGCCCGCTGCCATGAGTACGTCCTGACCCCTGACCCCTGACCCCTGGACCTGCCACCTGCCACCTCTGGAGGCTGGGGTCTTTTCTAACTGGTTAAGGGTCGTGATGGTGGTTAGATTTGCCCCCGGCTTCCAGCGACCACCCACTCGGGGTTGGCCGCTGAGCCGAGGCGGCGTGCTGGCGAGGCGCGAGCGCGGCCCCTCACACCGGCCCGGTTCTGCCCATGGCCCGTGAGGGCAGTCCCCGCCCGTGTCCCTCGCATCCCACCGGCCGGTAGCCGCTGAGCCGGCCCGGCGTGCTGGCGAGACGGCAGCGCGTCCCTCCACGCTGGCCCGGAACGCAGTACAGGCAAGGGGATTCCTCCCTGAGCCACCCGTTCTTCCGGGCTGCTCGCTCGCTTCTCAAACGGGCTGGAGCGGGTCGAGTCAAGGGTGGAGCGGAGCGGAATCGGCGTAGCCGACGCGACCGTAGGGAGCGCCCTTTACTCGGGCCGTGGAAGCCCGACACTGGCAAAGAAGCGAGTGGCCCAACGGCAACTGGAAAACGCCGGGACATCAACAAGCCCCCGCGTCAGGACAGCGCCAGAACGCAGAACTCGTGCCCCTCCGGATCGACCAGACACGTCCACGGAACATCGCCCTGGCCGAGGTCGAGATCGGTGGCGCCGAGAGCCCGAAGCCGCCCCACCTCCGCCGCCTTGTCGTCACCGGGATACGGCATCAGATCAAGATGGACGCGATCCGGCACGGCCTTCACACCAGGTGTGCGGAGGAACTCCAGATACGGCCCGACGCCCTGGGCGGAGCGCAACGACGCGTGGTCGTCGGCCACTTCAAGCACGGTCCAGTCCGTCGCCTCGCCCCAGAACCGGGCCATGGCCCGAGGATCCACACAGTCGACGACCACCGCAGCGATCGGCCCGGTGTCCCGGTAGATCTCCCGAGGCTCCAGCACGCAGAACTCGTTGCCCTCCGGGTCGGCGAGAACGGTCCACGGGACGTCGCCCTGGCCCACGTCGACGGGCGTCGCACCGAAAGACTGGAGGCGTGCGATCAACTCCGCCTGGTGAGTCGTAGAGGTGGTGGCGAGATCGAGGTGCAGACGGTTCTTGGTCGGCGACTTGGACTCCGGGACGGGAACGATGTCGATGCCGAGGCCGACCGGTTCGGGCCAGACGAGGCCGCCGGCGGGGCCGACGTAGGTCGTCACGCCGGGGCTGAAGACACTCCAGCCGAGCGCCTCCGCCCAGAACCGGCCGACCGCCAAGCCGTCAACGGCCTTGATGTTCACCTGAACAGGACGCAGCGCCATGCCGGTGATCCTATGCACCACCCACTCAGGCCGTCGGGCCCACGGCCATCCGTATCCCCCGAAACGGACGGACGCGGGCCCGGCTACCACCAAGTCTGGACCGCCGGATGACCAGACCGGAAGAGGATTCCAGAAACCTGCTCTAGAAATTCACTCTAGAACCGAGTTCCCAATACGCTGTCCCGCATGAGCCCCAAGCAACAACGCGGCGAGGCCACCGCAGACCTGCTCCTCGACGCCGCGCTGAGCCTGTACGCGCAGCAGGGCGAACATGGTTTCACCGTCAGCGCCGTGACCAAGGCCAGCGGTGTCAGCCTCGGCAGCCTGTACCACCACTTCGGCAGCCTGGACGGCCTGTTCGACGCGCTGGCGCAGCGCTGGTTGAGCCGACTGCTGGGTGAGTTGCTCACCGCGCTCCAGACAACCCGTACCGCCCGCACGGGCATCCGCGCGATCGTACGGACGCATCTGGCCTTCGTCCGCGAGCACCGGGACGCCGCCATGCTGTTGCACTCCGCCAGGACCGACCAGCGGAACATGATCCAGGCCAGGGAACTGCGGGACGCCCAGGAGGCCAGGCTGTCGGTGTTCGCTGTCTGGATCCAATCCCACGTCGATTCAGGCGAGTTGGCCCCGCTGCCGCTGCCCCTGATCGAGTCCCTCGTCCTGGGCCCGTTGATCGGCGTGGTCCGCCGCTGGCTCTCCCAGGTCGACGACATCGAACTCGACCTCGACGAGGCCGCCCGCGTCCTCCCGGAACGCATCTGGCGCTCGGTCGCCGCCGACGTGAAGTGAAGTGCCCCTGGACTATGGACAATTAGGGGCGAATTTTGACACGGTCCGGTGTCATGCCCCTCAGCTTCCGCGCCTTCTACGCCGCCCAGAGCACGTACTCCGACCCCGGAGCCCTCGCCCACCGCTACGCCGGACTCCCCCGCGACCCCGCCCAACTCGCCCGCATCACCCGCGACTTGCTGATCCACCGCCTGGAAGCCGGTCTCTACGACCACACCCACCCCACCGACCGCCTCCACAACGACGCCGAGACCCGCTACATCGACGACATCCTGCGGATCATCGTGGAACGGAACGACACCCCGCTCACCCTGCCGCGTGAACCCGGTGACCGGTTCGTCGGAGTGTGCCGGGACTTCTCGCTCCTGCACTGCTCGTTCCTGCGGCACCTGGGCATCCCGGCCCGCATCCGCTCCGGCTTCGCCGACTACTTCAACTCGCGCGGCACCGACGTCTCCAACCTCTTCCACGGCGACCACGTCGTCACCGAGTACTGGCACGACGACCGCGGCTGGCTGCTCGCCGACTCCCAGCTCACCGACCCGGCCGTCACCGCTCACTGGAACGTCGACTTCGACCCGATGGACGTACCCCGCGACCGTTTCCTCGTCGCGGGCGAGGCCTGGCAGGCCATCCGTACGGGCGGCGCCGACCCGGCGGCCTTCGGACTGCACCCGCCGGAGGAGGGACCGTTCTGGGGCGAACGATTCGTCGCCGGCAACATCCGCCTCGACCTCGCCGCCCTGAACAAGGTGGAGACCCTGTTGTGGGACGTGTGGAGCGAGGACGAGGGCAAACCCGGGGAGCCGTTGCCGGAGTCCTCGCGCGAGTTCTACGACCGTGTCGCCCCGGTCGTCAGCGGCGAGGTCTCCTTCGACGCCGTACGGAAACTGTTCACCGAGGACGACACCCTCCGCACCCCGCCCACCGTGACCTGCTACGCCCCCTTCAACGGCCCCGGCGAAGTCACCCTGCGCCAGGACAACGTCTAGGCGCCTCTAGGCGACCGTCCGCAGCCCCCGTACCTGAGCCGCCCCCATCCCCCGCACCACCCGATGCGCGCACACCGCCGCCAGCAGCTCACCCAGCAGGTCCGGGTCGTCTACATCCAGGCCGAGGAGGGACTCAATGCGTTCCAGGCGCTGGTAGAGGGACTGGCGGCCGATGTGCAGGAGGGCTGCCGTGCGGGTCGGCGAGCAGCCGTGGCGTAGGTGTACCTCCAGCGTTCGTACCAGGTCGCTCGGGTGGGCCGCCTCCCAGGACAGGAGGGGGCCCAGCGCGTGCTGCACGAGCCGCGCCAAACGGTCCCGGTTCGCGTCGACACCGCCCCGCGTCAGCTCACGTTCCAGCGCCAGTGCCCGCGCCGATGTCACCAACGGGCCCCCGGGGACGGCCGGTTCGGCCGCCGGGACCGTCAGCGCGAGCTCCAGCGTCGTACGGGCCGCCCGCAACGTGTCGCTCCAGCGCAGCCAGCCGCTCCCCGCTTCGACCGCGTGCCCGACCGCGACCGTCAGCCCGGGTTCGGCGGCCGTACGGAATGCCTCCTGGACCGCGCGGATGGGGTCACCCGAGACAGTGCCGGGGAGGGCAAGCAGGGCAAGTACGTCGCCCGGGAACGCCGCCCGCAGCACGCTCGCCCCGCCCAGCAGCCGTACCGCCCGGTCCACGGCCGTCACCTCGCGCGCGCCGTGCACGGAGACCCCGATCAGGCGGGCGCCCGGGCCGGGGTGGAAGCCGGCCAGGGCGGACCGGGCCTCGACCTCCGGCTGGTTCAGCGCGGCGCGGTCGGCCAGGTCGGCCAGGAGCGCGGCCGTGTGGTCGTCGCCCCACGGTCGTACGACGGAACGGCCGGACAGGCCCCGGGCCACGATCGCCCGGTTGGCCGCCTCGGTGATCCGTACGAAGGGGACGACCCGGTGGAGGGCCAACAACGGAAGGCCTAGGCGGCGGGCCTCGTCCGTGACCTCGGGCGGCATCGTCGGGAGGGAGCGGCCGATCTCGACCGCCAGGCCGGAGGCGCCCCGCGCCGCGAGTTCGCGGACGTAGCGGCGGCGGATCTCGGCGTCCGTGTCGGTGAGGCCGAAGCCGTTGGTGAGGAGGAGTTCGCCGCCGTCGAGGAAGTTCGCGCCCTCGTAGACCTCGCTGGAGTGGACCCAGCGCACGGGGCGGTCGAGCGCGGCCTCGCCGGCCAGCAGCTCGGGCTCGGTGGCGCGGACCGGGTCGAGGGCCAGGACCTCACGGAGGGTGAGTGCGGGCACGGGCACCTCCAGGGGCGCTGACAGTTCGTCCGGCTAAGGGTTGCGGGGAGAGTACTTTCCGCACGTTGCCCTCGTGTTTCGGCCACTGGAGAGTGGGAGCCATGAACCGCATCGATCAGGCACAGGCACGGACCTGGCTCGCCACCGCCGTCGCGGAGGCCCGTGCCGGGCTCGCCGAGGGCGGCATCCCGATCGGCGCCGCGCTCTACGGCGCCGACGGCACCCTGCTGGGGCGCGGCCACAACCGGCGCGTCCAGGACGACGACCCCTCGATGCACGCGGAGACGGCCGCGTTCCGGGCGGCGGGGCGGCAGCGGTCGTATCGAGGGACGACCATGGTCACCACCCTCTCCCCTTGCTGGTACTGCAGCGGGCTGGTCCGCCAGTTCGGGATCTCGCGGGTCGTCGTCGGCGAGGCCGCGACCTTCCACGGCGGGCACGACTGGCTCGCCGAGCACGGTGTGGAGATCGTCGTCCTCGACGACCCCGAGTGCACCTCGCTGATGCGCGACTTCATCAAGAACAACCCCGCACTGTGGAACGAGGACATCGGTGACTGAGCCCCAGACCAAACCCCGCATCCCGACCATCGATCTCGGGCCCTGGATCGACGGGGACGAGCAGACGCGCAAGGACATCGCCCGTACCGTCGACGACGCCCTTCAGACCGCCGGGTTCCTGCTCGTCACCGGGCACGGGGTCGATTCCGCCCTCCGGGCCCGTATCCGTGAGGCCTCCCGTTCCTTCTTCGCCCTCCCCGTCGACGTCAAGGAGCCGTACGGCGCCAAGGTCGGCGGGCGCGGGTGGCTCGGGCCCGGCGCCGAAGCCAACGGGTACTCGGAGGGGACCGAGACCCCGCCCGATCTGAAGGAGTCGTTGACCTTCGCCACGCACCGGCCCTTCGAGGACCCGGCGATCAACGCCGAGTGGTACGCGCCCAATGTGTGGCCGACGGAGATCCCCGGCCTCCAACAACTCTGCGAGGAGTACCTGGACCGGATGGGCGAGCTGGAGAAGCGGCTGCTGTCGCTGCTCGGGGTCGCGCTCGGGCTCGAACCCGACTTCTTCTCCCAGCACATGGACCATCCGACGTACGGGTTCAACATCAACTGGTACCCGGGGGTGGAGGTCGTCGGGGAGCCGGAACCGGGGCAGTTCCGGATCGGGCCGCACACCGACTTCGGGACCGTGACCATCCTCGACCGGCAGGCCGGGAAGGGGGGATTGCAGGTCTTCACGGATGAGGGGGGATGGGAGGACGCACCGTTCGATCCGGAGGCGTTCACCATCAACATCGGGGATCTGATGGCCCGTTGGACCGGGGACCGGTGGCGGTCCGGGCGGCACCGTGTGCTGCCGCCGCCCGCCGACGCGCCCGCCGAGGAGCTGATGTCGCTCGTCTACTTCGGCGAGTGCACCCCGGGCACGTTGGTGGAGTCCGTGCCCGCGCCGGTCGGGCGGGTGGCGTACGAGGCCGTCGACTCGCATGTCTATCTGCGGGAGAAGCTGGACTCGATCACCGTCGACTGAGTCCGGCAGGTGAGGCCGCCGTTCCGACATTTTCGTAACTCAACGGACACCACGCGACCTAGTCCGAAACAACTCCCCCTATTTACCCTGGTGTTGATAGACAGGTTCCGGTGCCGGGCGACCGCTCAGGGGGAGATGCGGTGGGAAGAGGGCTGCATGGACGCGGGGCGCTGTTCGAGGCACAGCCGCCCGGTCTCGCCTCGCGCCTGACCGGTCTGCGCCCGTACGAGCTGCTCACCTCGCCGTACGAACACCCGGAACCGCCCTTCGTGGTGCTCGCGGGCGCGCGCGGGCTCGGCAAGAGCATGGCGCTGGCCGAGTTGCGGACCGCGTACCGCGGGCACACGCCGGTCGCGCTGATCGACTGCGAGGCCGGCCGGCTCACCCGGCTGCCGGACGGGCGGCCCGCCGCCACCTGGTCGCCGGTGTGGCAGGCGCTGGCGACCGTCGCGGAGCAGCTGAGGGAGCCGGTGGTGCACGGCGCCGGGAACATCGACTTCCCGCGCCTGGAGGCCGGACTCCTCGCCGTCTGCGCGACCGGCTGGGGCGCCCGGGACGAGGACAGCGCCCGCGAGGAGGCCCGGCGCATCCTGCTGCTGAGCGACCCGGCGCGGCGCTGGGCGGTGATCGCGCAGGGCTGGGCCGGCAAGGTCGCCTCCCGGCTCATCGCCAACCTGTCGGGTACGGGGCCGGTGGGGCAGGCCGTCATCGAGGCGACCCTGGACACCCTCTTCGACCTGGTGTGGACGCCGAACGGGCTGCTGAAGGCGGGCGCGGACTGGTACAGCGCCTACCCCGGCGCGAGCGGTGACGCCAAGCGCGGGCTGATCGAGATCGCCCGGGACTTCCGCGCCGAGGGCACCTCCCGCGCGGACGCCGAACGCTGGCTGCTGCGCGCCCTGTTGGCCGATCTGACGGACACCTACCGGCGCCGGTGGGAGCGGATGCGGCGGGTCGGGCGGCCGGTCGTGCTCGTCGACAACGTGCAGTCGGGGCCGGGGCCCGGGCTGATGAAGGCCGTACTGAAGGAGCGGGTTGACGGCATCGGAGACCAGGTGGTCTTCTTCGCCGCCCTGCGCGGCCACCGGCATCCCGATCTGCCGGACGCCGTGCGTCATCCGCTGCCGGAGGTGGCCCGCGCGAGCGGCTGGGTGCCGGGGGCCTCGCCCTCGTCCCGGGCCCTGTTGGTGACGTTGCCGCCGCTGACCCCCGAGGAGGCGCGGCGCGTCATCGCCGACGTGTGCGCCGCCGACGACGCTACGCGTGTCGAAGTGCCGCCCCAACTTCCGTATGCCATCCACCGGTTGACGGCCGGCAGTCCGCTGGGGGCCGCGGTGCTGGGGCAGGCCGTACGGCAGAACCGGCCTGTGGGGGCGGTCAGTCCGGGCGAGTTGCTGACCGCCGGGCTGAAGCCGGACGGGGATGCGGAGAGCGATCGGCGGCCGGTGTACCGGGAGTTGCTCGACCGGCTGGTGCCGCGGGGGCTCGCGGAGGAGCTGGCCGTGCTCGCCACCGCGCACGACGGGGACTCGGCGCGGGCGCTGGCCGAGGCTCGGCTGGGGGACAGTTTCGGCGCGGCCGGGGTGAACCGGCTGCGTACCCAGCTCACCGCGGAGGGACTGCCCCCGGCCGAGGGCTACTTCGTGGGCGATCCCTTCCTGCGTACCCTGCTTCTGCTGCGGCTGCACCTCGACGACGCGGACCACGGGCGCTGGCGTGCCGTGCACCGCTCGCTGCTCTCGCACTACGAGGGCCTGCCCGGCAACCCGGACACCCCGGCCCGCGCCCGCTACCGCCTGCACCACGAACTCGCCCTGGGCGACACGGCGGACGCGGTCGCGTATCTGCGGAACACCTTCCGCACCATCACCCCGTACGCCTGGCTGGAGACGCTGCTGTTCGTCACCGCCGCGCCCTACTACCACGCGCACGATCCGCACGGCCGGGACATCGGCGCGCCCGGCGACCACCGCAAGGCCGTCGCGCTCGCCCGCACGGACGCCGAGGAGGACCCCCCGGACGGCGTGGACCCGGCCCTGCATCTGACGGTACGGCGGCTGCTGCACGCGGTGTGGCAGGTGACGGACCCGCTGGTGCTGCCGGACGAGGAGGTCGCGGGCCGGATGCACTTCGATCTGGAGCAGCTGTCGAACAGCTGGCCCGCGGGCAGCGAACCGCTGTGGCGGGCCGCCCAGCAGTGGCCCGAACACGCCCTGGCCGGACGCCCGTTGAGGGTGCCGGCCGGCGACGACCGAGACGGGGGCGTGCGATGAGAGCGTGGATACACGAACTGGTCCAGCGGATCCGGACGATCCCGATCTACCGCTACACGGCCCTCGTGGTCGCCGCCGCGCTGGTCTTCGGCCTGGTCCAGCTGACCCGCACCCTCCTGCACGACGACCGTTCCTGCGCGGCCGGGGTGGCCCGCCCCGAGGACAGCGGCGAGTGCGTGGGGGTGTCGACCTCGGCGTTCGACTTCGGGCAGCGCCGGTTCGCCGACACGATCAGGGCGATGGCCCGTGAGAACAGCTCCCTCAAGGCGGGCACGTACGTCACCGTGGCGCTCTTCGAGCCGTTCACCGCGACCGACGCCGACATGACGAACGACGTGCTGCACGAGTTGCAGGGCGCCTATGTCGCGCAGTATCAGGCCAACCACGACGACAACGGCGAGACCCCGTACATCCGGCTGGTGCTCGCCAACCCCGGTGCCACGGGCGCCTATTGGGAGCGGACGGTCGACCGGATAGTGACGATGACGACGTCGTCCGACCGGCTGCGCGCGGTCACCGGGATAGGGACCAGCACCGACAACAACAAGAAGGCCGTGGCGAAACTGACCCGGCTCGGTGTCCCGGTGATCGGCACCTCCATCACCGCCGACGATCTCGCCAACGGGCAGCGGGGCAAGGACCCTTACCCCGGGCTCGCCCGCGTCTCCCCCACCAACACGGACGAGGCGCGCGCCCTCGCCGCCTACGCCAAGGTGACGGCGGACCGGGCCCTGCTGGTCTACGACAAGCCCGGCGACCCGTACACCAAGACGCTCCAACAGGCCTTCGCCACCCTGCTCAAGGGATCGCCGTACGGCTCCTGGCCGTTCACCCCGCCCGCCGACCGCAGCCAGGAAGGCAGTACGCCCAACACCTTCCGGCAGATCACCGACCTCATCTGCGACACGGACGCCAAGCTGGACACCGTGTTCTTCGCCGGACGGCACACCCAACTGCGGCAGTTCATCAACGCGTTGGGTCGCCGCGGCTGCCAGTCCCGCACGTTCACGGTGCTCACCGGCGACGAGGGCTCGTACCTCACCGGCGACAAGAAGCTCGACCGCAGCGCCCTCCAGCACGGCGTCGCCGTCCGCTACACCGCCCTCGCCCACCCGGACGCCTGGATCGACAAGGCCCCGGCGACCGGCGGTTCGGCCCAGGACACCCAAGTCCTCGACAAGCTGCTGGCCACCGCCAAGACCTCCCCGGTCGGCCCGGTCGGCGCGGTCTCCCTCGACGACGGCCAGGCGATCATCGCCTACGACGCGATGCGCCTCGCCGTCCACGGCATCCGCGAGGCCACCCCCGACCAGCAGAAGATCCCGCCGCTGTCCGACGTCGGCCTCCAATGGCCGCAGGTGAAGGGCTCGTTGCGGGTGAACGGGGCGAGCGGCTGGATCTGCCTGGACGTCCACGGCAACCCGTACGACAAGGCCGTACCGATAGTGGAACTCACCCCGCAGGGCGGCTCCCGCTTCGTGAGGATCGCCTGGCCGGAGGACAGGCCTCCCGGGAAGGAGTGCCTGCCTCCGGCCTGAACACCCTTGTGTCCTACGGCCGTTCGCCCGCCTTGTCGACGATCGCCCGGCGCAGGACGGCGGTGTTGGCGGTGACCGTGCCCTTCTTCACGCCGGCGTTGTCCTTGGTGGCCACCTCGCGCTCACCGAGGAACTCGTAGGTCTTCGCGTCGAAGATCCACTCGTCCCGGGTGGGGTTGTCGGGGTCGTCGCGGCCGATGGCGACACCGGACCGCCCTTCGGCGTCCTTCACGCCCTTGACCGCCGTCACACCGGGAATCCTGGCCACGGCCCGGAAGAGGGCCGCGCTCTGCTCCGGCGGCACGATCGAGTCGTTGAGCAGATCGCCGACCAGCACGAACATCGCCTGGTACTTCTCCTGGCCGCTGTACTTCGGGGCGGTCTTGGCGAGGTACTGGTACATCGCGTCGGGGTCGGTCGGAAGGGTCTTCACGTGGTTGTAGACATTGGAGACCTCCCAGCCGCCCTTGCCCGACTTCAGCCAGTCCGGCTTCACGTCGACCGGGATGACGAGGGGCTTCTGGCCCGCCTCCAGCTTCAGCCCCTTGTGCAGACCGTCCACCGACGTCCACACCTCCTGCCGGTGCAGCGGCGCGATCTTCGTCTTCTCGCCCTCCTCGTACGCGGCGTACGACACCTTGCTGTCCACGTACACGAACTGGTCGTCGCGGACCGTGCCGTAGGACTTCTCGTGCTCGGCCGCCAGCGCGATGTCCTCCAGGAGCGCGACCGTCGAGCGGCTCGGCGGCTGCGCGGTCGCCGAGGAGGAGCCGGAGGACGGCAGGACGACGAAGGTGACGGCCGCGGCGGTGGCGACGGCCGCGGCGGCGAGCGCGGGGCGCAGCCACTTGTTCCGCCGGGGAGCGGGCACGCTCTCCTGGACAGGTTCGGTCTCTTGCCGGATCTCGGTCATCAGATGCTCCTTGAGGAGTCGGTGACGGCCCGGCGGAAGGTCTCTCTCGGGAAGTTCCGGGAGTTGGTTCATCGTTGTCCCTCCCTCAGGGGCCCGACCGCACTGCCGCGGTCACCTTTCATCTGTCCGTCCCGCGAGGGGAGTTCCACACTTCTGAGATGTTTCGCGAGCTTTGCGCGCGCCCGCGAGAGCCGTGATCGTACGGTCCCCACCGGCACCCCGAGCGCCTCGGCCGCCGCCCGGTAGTCGAGCCCGGACCACACGCACAGGGCGAGCACCTCGCGCTCGGCGCGGCGCAGGGTGGCCAACGCGGTGCGTACGAGGGCCAGTTCGGCCGTGTCGTCGAGGCGGGCGGCGACCTCGTCGGCGAAGTCGCGTTCGACCTCGTCACGGGGCAGCCGGGAGACGGCCGCCGCGTGTCTTCGGGCGGCGCGGCGGGTGTTGCGCGTGACGTTGGTGGCGATGCCGAGCAGCCAGGGCCGTAGCGAACCGCCCTCCTCGTCGACCTTGCCGCGCAGGCGCCAGGCGTCCAGGAAGGTCAGCGACACGATGTCCTCGGCCTGCGCCCAGTCCCCCGTGAGCCGGAAGGCGTGGTTGTAGACGGAGCGTGCGTACGCGTCGAAGATCTCGCCGAAGGCGTCGTGGTCCCCCGCGCGGATGCGTTTCCTCAGTTGCAGATTCGTATCCACACCCCTCTACCTGTCCGGACGACGAAGGCCGGTTCCGGTGACCCATGTCACACGGAACCGGCCTGTGCCGTACGGGAGTTGCGGGTTACACGCCGGCGTAGGAGTGCTTGCCGCCGACGAAGATGTTGACGCCGTAGTAGTTGAAGATCCAGCAGCCGAAGGCGATCAGAGCCAGGTAGGCGGCCTTGCGGCCCTTCCAGCCGGCCGTGGCGCGGGCGTGCAGGTAGCAGGCGTAGGCGACCCAGGTGATGAACGCCCAGGTCTCCTTCGGGTCCCAGCCCCAGTAGCGGCCCCACGCCGACTCGGCCCAGATCGAGCCCGCGATGATCGTGAACGTCCACAGCGGGAAGACGGCCGCGTTGACGCGGTAGGAGAACTTGTCGAGGTTCGCCGAGGCGGGCAGCCGCTCCATCACGGAGGTGGCGAAGGCGCCGGGCTTGCCGCCGCCCGCGAGCTTGCTCTCGTAACTGTCCTTGAAGAGGAACAGGAGCGTGCCGACGGCGCCCACGTAGAAGACCGCGCCGCAGATGATCGCGGTCGAGACGTGGATGTACAGCCAGTACGAGTGGAGGGCGGGAACCAACTGGTCGCTGGCGGTGTACAAGACAGTGACGGCGATACCGAGATCGAGGAGGACCGTCGTGACCAGGAACAGGCCGAGCCAGCGCACGTTCTTCTTGAGCAGCAGCAGCGTGAGGTACACACCGACGGCGACCGTGGAGAAGGTGATGTTGAACTCGTACATGTTGCCCCAGGGCGCCCGCTCCACCGAGGCCGCGCGGGCGAGGACGCCGCTCAGCTCCACGAGGAACGCGAGCACCGTGAGGGACACGGCGATACGGCCGTAGAGGTCGCCCTGTTCGTCCCCGCCGTGCGCGCCGGGACCGTCCGGCACATCGCGCGAGCCGGACGCGGCCCGTACGACGACCTGCGGCCGCTCCAGCACGGTGGTCCCGCCGGCCTTGTTGACGGTGACGGCGGGCGCGTCCGCCTTCTTCGCCCCGGTACCGGTCAGCGCGGCGGCCGTACGGCCGATCTTGCTGCGGCTGCCGAAGGTCCATTCGGCGATGTACGCGAAGAAGGCCAGGGTGTAGACGGCCATCGAGGAGTAGATCAGCGTGTTGCTGAGGTTGGCCAGATGCTCGTTGGTGGCGGCGGCCAGGTCGGTCGTGGTCGCGAGATGGGTTGCGGCGGCGAGAGTCACTGCTCAGCCCCTTCGGCGGGTACGGGCGGTTCGACGCCGGAGTCGGATTCGTGGGTGTCGGCGTCGGAGTCGGGGGTCTTCGGGTCGTCGTCGGTCTTCGTCGGGGCCCGGTCGTGCACGAGCGCGGCCAGGTCGCCGAGTTCCTCGGGGAGTTTCGCGGACTCGCTGCGGCCGAGCCCGGCCATTTCAACGACCGTTACCCCGTCGGCGCTGTGCGTAGCACGCACCCAGACGCGGCGGCGCTGGATGAACAGGGAGCCGGCCAGACCGACGATCGCGGTGAGCGCGCCGGCCAGTGCCCAGGTGGTGCCGGGCTGCTGGACGACCTGGAAGCCCGCCCACTCCTTGATCTGCTTGTCGAAGGTGATCGACCCGGCGCCGTTCGGCAGCTTCATCGTCTCGCCGGGCAGCAGCTGCGCCTTGAGGATGGCGCCCTTGGCGGTCTTGAACTGCTTCAGGTTCTTGGTGTCCAGCTGGTACACGTTCTGCGGGACGCCCGAGTTGACGCCGAGGTCGCCGTGGTAGCCGGTCACGTTGAGCACCGGGTAGTCGAGCCCGGGGTACTGGGAGAACATCGTGCCGCTGCCCTTGGCGTACGTCGGCACGAACAGGGCCGCGAAACCGAGCTGTTCGGCGACGCCCTGGGTGTTCTTGTAGCCGTCGAGGACCTTGATCGCGCCCTGCGAGGTGATGTTGGAGTCGATCGGCAGCATCGGTACGGCCTGGTGGAGGACCACGTTGCCCTTGCCGTCCCGGACGGTGACGACCGGGGCGTAGCCGTGGCTGACGAGGTAGACCTTCGAGTCGCCGATCTCCAGCGGCTCGTTGACCTTGATGGTGTGCTTCTCCGCCTTGCCGTAGGCGCCGAGGCTGTAGCTGATGTCGGCCTGGAAGGTGCTCGGGGTACCGCGGTTGGGGCCGGTGCGCTCGTAGGTGCCGACGAAGTTCTTCAGGTTGAAGCTGAAGGGCACGAGGTCGTCGTCACTGAAGAGGTTGCCGGACTTGAAGTCGTCGTACTGGGTGAGGGTGTTGGAGAAGCCGTCGCCCTCGACGATCAGCTTGTCGCCCTCGGACTTGAAGAGCTGGCCCCAGGCGAAGGCGATCAGCATCACGATCAGCGCGAGGTGGAAGAGCAGGTTGCCGGTCTCGCGCAGATAGCCCTTCTCGGCGGCGACGGCGTCACCGTCGACATGCGCGCGGAAGCGGCGCTTCTTCAACACCGCCAGCGCGGTCTCACGGACCTGCTCGGGCTCGGCGGCGGTGCGCCAAGTGGCGTACGCGGGAAGGCGGTTGAGGCGCTTGGGCGCGCCCGGCGGGCGGCCGCGGAGCTGGCCGACGAACTGCCAGGTGCGCGGGATGATGCAGCCGACGAGGGAGACGAACAGCAGGACGTAGATCGCGCCGAACCAGGCCGAGCCGAAGACGTGGAAGAGACCGAGCTTCTGGTAGATCGGCCCGAGCGTCTTGTGCGCGTCCTGGAACTCGGAGACCTTCAGCGCGTCGGTGCCGGACTGCGGGATCAGCGAGCCGGGGACCGCGCCGAGCGACAGCAGGAACAGCAGCATCAACGCGACCCGCATCGAGGTCAGCTGGCGCCAGAACCAGCGCGCCCAGCCGAGCACTTCACGACCGGTCCAGGCGAGCCAGCCGGTCGGGCCGGGGGTGCGGTTGCCGCCGAAGGAGCCGGGCATGGCCGTCTCGACGGGGGCCGTGGAGAGCTGGGAGCCGGCGGCGCCGAGGTCCTGGTCGTCGCCGGAGGAGTCGGCCCTGGGCGTCTCGGCGGGCGAGTCGGCGGTCGTCTTGCTCATCGATCAGATCCCTACAGTGAAGCCGTCGGACCAGCCCTGCATGTCCTGCACCAGCGCGTCCCACGCGCCGGTGAGCAGCAGCACGCCGGTCACGATCATCATGGTGCCGCCGACGCGCATCACCCAGACGTAGTGGCGCTTGACCCAGCCGAAGGCACCGAGGGCCTTGCGGAACGCGACCGCGGTGAGGACGAAGGGGACACCCAGGCCGAGACAGTACGCGACGGTGAGGAGGGCGCCGCGACCGGCACTCGACTGGTCCATGGAGAGCGCCTGCACCGAAGCGAGGGTCGGACCGATGCACGGGGTCCAGCCGATCCCGAAGAGCGCGCCGAGCAGCGGAGCTCCTATCAGCCCGGTCGTCGGCCGCTTGTGGAAGCGGAACTCGCGCTGGGTGAGCCAGGGCATCATCCCCATGAAGAACACGCCCATGAGGATCATGAGCACGCCCAGCACCTTGGACAGGACGTCCCTGTTCTCCTGGAGCGTCTGCCCGAAGAAGCCGAACAGGGCCCCGCCGGACACGAACACGACGGTGAAGCCGAGGACGAAGAGAGACGCACCGGCGACCATCCGGCCGCGCCGGGCGTCACCGAGGTCGGTGCCGGTGACTCCCGTGACGTAGGAGAGGTAGCCGGGGACGAGCGGCAGGACGCACGGGGAGAAGAAGGAGACGAGTCCGCCGAGCACGGCGATCGGCAACGCGAGCAGCAACGCTCCGCTGCGGACCGTGGTGTTGGGCTCGGTAACTGCGGCGAGCAGCACGTCAGCTCACTTCTCCGCGATGACCGGGTCGAGCATCTCGCGCAGCTTGTCCTCGCTGAGTGCCTGGAGTGCGCGCGCCGCGATCTTGCCGTCCCGGTCGATGACGATCGTGGAGGGGATGGCCTGCGGGTTGAGGGTGCCCTTCTTGAACCGGAGCATCAGTCTGCCCGTCGGGTCGTACAGGCTGGGGTACGGGACGGCGTACTTCTTCTCGAACGCCACGGCCGGTTCGGTGCTGGTGTCGCGGGTGTTGAGGCCGACGAACTGGACGTCCTTGTCCGCGGTGGCCTTGGCGACCTGGACCAGGTTGTCCGCCTCGGCGCGGCACGGGGAGCACCAGGAACCCCACACGTTGACGACGAGGACCTTGCCCTTGTAGTCGGCGGTGTCGAGCGTCTTGCCGTCGATGGTCTTGCCGGACAGGTCGGGGGCGGCCTGGCGGTCGCCCTTCTTGACGGTCGCGATGCCGTCGGAGCCGGTGATGAAGTTGGTGTTGCCCGAACCTCCGGAGGTACCTCCGGAACTGCACGCGGACAGCACCAACGCGGCGACGGCTACACCGGCGGTCGACAGGACGGCGCGGCTACGGGCGCGACTGGCGGCACTCATGTGAAAAGTTTCGCATGCCCGTTCTGGGGATCTTGCGCGCCCCCCTCAAGGGCGCCCAGCGGGCGGAAAACCGCATTTCAGGCGGCGTCTCAGCCGGCGGTCGAGGAGGCGCTGGAGGAAGTGCTGGGGCTCGCGGCCAGGAACGACTTCCAGCCGCCCGACGGCGCCTGGCCGACATCGAGGGTGCGCAGCTTGGCCAGCACCTCGGGCTTCTGCACGTCGATCCAGTCGGTGAACTGCTTGAAGGAGACGAGCCGTACGTCCTCGCCCTTCTCCTTCAGCTGGGCTATGTGCTTGAAGGCCTGCTCGACGGCGTCCATGTAGATGCCGCCGTTCCAGTGCTCGAAGTGGTTGCCGATGAAGAAGGGGGCGCGGTTCGACTCGTACGCCCGCTGGAAGCCGGAGATGTAGCCCTGCGCGGCCTGGGTACGCCAGCCCGGGTAGTTGTAGGCGGGCGCGTTCGTCGAGTTGACCGACTGGTTGGCCAGCATGTTGTAGTCCATCGAGAGGACTTCGAAGCTGTGCCCCGGGAAGGGGACCGCCTGGAGCGGGTAGTCCCACACGCCGTTCCTCTTCACGGGCCAGACCTGGCGGCCGCCGGGCGAGGAGGCGTCGTAGCGCCAGCCGAGGGAGCGGGCGGTGGGCAGCAGGTTGTCCTGGCCTAGGAGACAGGGCGTCCGGCCGCCGACGAGCTCCTTCTCGTAGTCGAAGGGCAGCGACGGCAGATCGGTCCAGCCGGTGTTGGTGCGCCACTCCTTGACGAAGGACTTGGCCTGGTCGATCTCGCTGCGCCACTGCTGGGGCGTCCAGTTGCCGACCGTGCCGTAGCCGGAGCAGAAGTGGCCGTTGAAGTGGGTGCCTATCTCGTGGCCCTCCAGCCACGCGCGGCGGACGTTGGTGAGCGTCGCCTTGACGTGTTCGTCGGTGAGGTAGCCGATGTCGGAGGCGCCGCGCGGGTTGTTCGGCGGGTTGTACAGGCGCTTCTTCGACTCGGGCAGCAGATACAGGCCGGAGAGGAAGAAGGTCATGCCCGCGCCGTACTGCTTGGCGAGGTCGAGGAAGCGGGGGAACAGGCCGTTGCCCACCTCGCCCGCGCCGTCCCAGGAGAAGATCACGAACTGCGGCGGAGTCTGCCCGGCCTCCAACGGCACGGGCTTGGCGGGCTGCTTGGGCTGCGCGCCGGTGAAGGACGTGGAGCCGTCACCGATGGGCTTGGCCCGGGGCTCCAGGGACTTGGTGGGACCACCGGAGGATCCCTTCCCTGAACCGCCGGAGGAGCCGGAGGAGCCGGAGGAGTGGGACCCGCCCGAACCGAGCGTGCCGCACCCCGCGAGTCCTACGGCCGCCGCGGCGCCCGCACCGACTCCGAGCGCTCCCCGTCGAGTGAGACTCCGCATTGTTTCCCCATCCGTCGCGTCCTCTGTGGTCTACCTGTGAGAGGACGCGACGGACAAGAAAGTTCGCCGTGAACGATGTGGGTTGCGAAACAAATGTCACAGAGCTGTCCCGACGGCCGACTCCGAGGAGTGGGGCGACCGGCTCTGCCGAGTGAACGGACCGCGATGGTCAGGCGCCGAACGCCTTGTCCTTCCCCTTGACGGGCTTCGCACCGGCGAGGAGATGGGCCGGGACGAGATCACGGGCCGGCTCGGTGTAGCCGACGGACACGATCTTGTCGCCGCGGTAGGTGAAGGTCGTCAGGGACGCGAGCGTGCACTGCCGCTTGCGCGGGTCGTGCCACAGCCGGCGCCGCTCGACGTAGGACCGCACGATCCAGATCGGCAGCTGATGACTCACCAGCACCGCCTCGTGACCGCGCGCGGCGTCCTTGGCGGCGTCCAGCGCCCCCATCATGCGGACGACCTGGTCGACGTAGGGCTCGCCCCAGGACGGCTTGAACGGATTGACCAGATACTGCCAGTTCCCCGGCTTCTTCAACGCCCCGTCGCCGACCCCGAAGGTCTTGCCCTGGAAGACGTTGTCGGCCTCGATGAGCCGCCCGTCGGTCGCGAGGTCGAGCCCGTGCGCCTTGGCGATCGGCGTGGCGGTCTCCTGCGCCCGCTCCAGCGGGGAGGCGACGACGTGCGTGACATCGCGGGAGGAGAGGTGCTCGGCGACCCGGTCGGCCATCTGCCGCCCCAGCTCGGAGAGGTGGTAGCCGGGGAGACGGCCGTACAACACCCCGTCGGGGTTGGCGACTTCACCGTGCCGCATCACGTGGACGACGGTGATGTCACTGCTGTTGTCGATGCTGTTGTCGCTGCTGCTACTGCTGTTGCTGTCGCTCGTGCCGGTCATGCTGCCGTGGCCTCCGCCGCCGCTCTGGCCGCCGCCGGGAGGGCGTCGGCGATCCGCTGGATGGCCCGTTCGTCGTGGGCCGTGGAAACGAACCAGGACTCGAAGGACGAGGGAGGCAGATAGACCCCGCTCGCGAGCATCGAGTGGAAGAACGCGGTGAAGCGGTACGACTCCTGCGCCTTGGCGTCCTCGTAGTTGCGCACGCTGCGGTCCGTGAAGAACACGGAGAACATGTTGGAGGCGTTCTGCAGCCGGTGCGCGACACCCTCCTTGCTGAGCGCCTCGGTGACGAGCGACTGGATCTGCGCCGATACGGCGTCGATCGTGTCGTAGGCCGCGTCGTCGAGGAGTCGCAGCTGGGCGAAGCCGGCGGCGGTCGCGACGGGGTTACCCGAGAGGGTGCCGGCCTGGTAGACGGGCCCGACGGGAGCGAGGTGCCCCATGATGTCGGCGCGCCCGCCGAACGCGGCGGCGGGGAAGCCGCCGCCCATCACCTTGCCGAAGGTCATCAGGTCGGGCGTGACCCCGTCGATCCCGAACCACCCCGCCTTGCTGGTCCGGAACCCGGTCATGACCTCGTCGGAGATGAACAGGGCACCGTTCTTCCGGCAGGCGTCCTTGAGCCCCTGGTTGAACCCGGGCGTCGGCGGCACGACGCCCATGTTCCCGGGCGAGGCCTCCGTGATAACGCACGCGATCTCACCGGGATGCCGGTGGAAGGCCTCGTTGACGGCTTCGAGATCGTTGTACGGCAGGACGATCGTGTCGCCGGCCTGGGCACCGGTGACACCGGGGGTGTCGGGCAGCGCGAAGGTGGCGACCCCGGAACCGGCGGCGGCGAGGAGCGCGTCGACGTGGCCGTGGTAACACCCGGCGAACTTGATCACCTTGGGGCGGCCGGTGAAGCCGCGGGCCAGCCGGATCGCGGACATGGTCGCCTCGGTCCCGCTGGAGACGAGCCGCACCTGCTGCACGGGCTCGACGCGGGCGACGATCTCCTCGGCGAGCGCGACCTCGCCCTCACCGGGGGTGCCGAAGGAGGTCCCGCGCGAGACGGCGTCCTGGACGGCGGCGATCACGTCGGGCTGGGAGTGCCCGAGGATCATCGGACCCCAGGAGCAGACGAGGTCGACGTACTCGCGCCCGTCGGCGTCGGTCAGGTAAGGACCGTTGCCGGAGACCATGAACCGGGGCGTGCCGCCGACGGCGCGGAAGGCGCGCACCGGGGAGTTCACGCCGCCCGGCGTGACGACCGACGCACGGTCGAAGAGAGCCTGCGAGACGGGCGCTTCGTATGGATAGGGCAGGGCGCGCGGCCCTCCGCTTGGCGTTTCGCTTGGCGTTTCGGTCATGACCTGCGACTTCTCCGGCTTCTCGGACTTCCCGGATTTCTTGGGCTCCGGCGACTCAGTGACCTCCTCAGGGTAGGCGGCGGGAGACCGGGCAGGGGCCCCCACCCGTCTGCGAGACTGGGACCTGATACACACAGACACACACAGCTCATGCGGGCGCCGGTGTTCAGGGCTTGCGCAGATCCTGCGGACAGGTGTTTCAGCGCACGTTTCGGCGGGCGGCCGTGGGGGAGGTCACTGACACGATGATCGGGTTGCGCGGCGAGGGCCACGCGTCCTGGAGAAGCAGTCGGGTGGAGATATGCATCGCGGTGGCGGACTGGGCGAGGGGACTGACGACCTGGGTCCTCGACGTGCCCGGCGGGGGAAGCACCGACGCGACGAGGAGGAAGCCGCCGAGGCACGGCGGGGCGGTCCTGGATCCGGCATGGGTTCGGGATCGGGAAACGGCTTGGGTCCGGGTTCGGGTGAGTCGGATCGGGACGAGCGACGTATCGAACGTCGGATCGATCAGTTGCGGGCGGGGAGCAGGAATGGTGGTCGGGTGGGGGTGACCTACAAATACTTCGGCGCGCCCGACGGCGCGACGGCGGCCCGCGTCCCGATCTCGATGCGCCCCGAGGAACTCGGCGGCGACGAGCTCGGGATGAACGGCATGTTCACCAAGATCAAGCCGGAGACGATGGCCGCGATGGTCCTCACCGGCATCGAGGGCGTCCCGCTCAACAAGGTGCCCCCGCTGGAACTGGTGGTCCTCCACCCCGACTACGCCGTCGTCAAACTCCCGATGACGGTCGTCGACCCCCTGCGCGGAATCGGCGAGGAGGCGGTCGGCGCGGCGGCGTTCATCTGGTCGACGGTGCCGGACCGGGGCGGGCCTCGGGACGCGTTCAACGTGTACCAACTGCTGCACGAGTGGCAGGACTTCAGCCACCGGCTGCATGAGGCGGGGCATCAGCCTTATTGCCTGGTGTGGCCGTGAGTTGAGGGTTCACCGGTGGTAGCGGTGGCGGGCGGGGTCTTCGGGCCTCGCCCTTTTTCGAGTCAGCGAGTCGGCCCAGTTCCCCGGCGCACAGCGCGACGAAGTCTGCAGTCAGCCGTACCTCGTCCCGGGACATGACGGGCCGCATTATCGGCATCGAATCCGCCGCATCAGCGAAGCCGTCCCTCCCGTGCCGGAGACGAGAGTCCCGTTGCCAGAGACAAGGGATCCGTTTGCCCAGTGCAGCCCTGTGTTCGGTGGCGGGCGTGTCAGGATGATGATCTGACAGCCACTCACCAAGACGGAGCCCGGCCTCATGACCTCTCCCAGCGGGGACGGCAGTGGCATTCAGCCACTGATCATCGACACCAGCAAGCCCCACCCGGCCCGGATGTACGACTACTTCCTCGGCGGCAAGGACAACTACGAGGTCGACCGGGAGGCCGCCGAGCAGTTCATCAAGGCGGCGCCGGAGGTGCGGGAGGGTGTGCGGGCCAACCGGCGGTTCATGCACCGGGCCGTCCGGCATGTCGTGGCGGAGGGCGGGGTGCGGCAGATCCTCGACATCGGGACCGGGCTGCCCACCGAGCCGAACGTGCACCAGATCGCGCACGCCATCGCCCCGGACACGCGGATCGTCTATGTCGACAACGACCCGATCGTCAGCACCCACTCGATGGCCCTCATGGAGGACACCGACACCTCCGTCATCCTGGCCGACCTGCGCGATCCCCGTGCCGTCCTCGACCACCCCGAGGTCCGCAGGGCCATCGACTTCGACCAGCCGGTGGCCGTACTGCTCGTCGCCGTCGTGCACTTCCTGCCCGACGAAGGGGACCCCTACGGCATCGTGGCCACCCTGCGCGACGCGTTGCCGGCCGGTTCCTACCTCGTCCTGTCGCACGCCACCGGCGACGTCCACGAGGACGGCCGGCACGACGCGGCGTCCGTCTACAACCGGGCCACCGCCACCCTCAACCTCCGCACGCACGCCCAAGTCCTGGACTTCTTCGGCGACTTCACCCTCGTCGACCCGGGTCTGGTCCGCGTCACGCACTGGCGGCCCGAGGAGACTCCGGCCCCGGGCGCCGCGCCGATCGGCATCTACGGCGGGGTGGCCCGGAAGGGCAACTAGCCCCCGGCAGCGGCCCGTCAGTCGCCTATCGTGATCGTTCTGCCCTCCCGGCCCGGCAACGAGAAGCCCAGCACGGTGCTCGTGTCGCGCAGGGTTTCCGGGAGGGCTCCCGCCGCGCCGATGCCGCGGGCGCGTTCGAGGCGTTGGGGGCGGGTCAGGGTGAGGCCGAAGTCCTTTGTGAGGCCGGCGCCGTCCAGCAAGTCGCAGAGGAACAGCATGTGTTCGTCGAGCGGCACGTGTTCGGCGCGGACGGCGCGGACGCCGTTGAGCAGGGCGGCTCGGAGGGCGGGGTCCGGGTGGTGGCGCGTTCTGGTGAGGAGGGTGCCGGGTCTGTGGCGTAGTACGCCTCGTTCGATGAGGGCGCCGGTGTGGAGTGCCAGTGCTTCTCGGCCGCGTTCTCTGAGCCAGCGGGTCGCCGTCAGGGGGCGGGGGGTGAGGGTGGTGGTGCGGGTGCGTAGGGCGGACAGCAGGTCGTCTGCCCAAGTCAGGCCTGTGCCGGGTGTGTTGGGCATGTTGGGCGCGTCGGTCGTGCTGGGCCTCAGCTCGATCTCGCCGCGCTGCTGGTAGATCTCCAGGCCCAGTTTTCTGGTTTTCCTCGGTCTGATCAACAGCCTTCTCCGGAGGGCCAGTTCGCCGAGTTCCGCTGCCGCACAACCTGCCGCCGTCTGGGACGAGTTGGGCACTCTGCCGTTCTCCCCGTACGACAGCAGGGTGAACTCCTCGGGCAGGGACAGGCGTTGGAGTGGGGCGGGTCCGAACATGCGGTGCATTCTGCACGGCGGGGCGGTCGTCCGTGGGCAGGAATGCGGACAGGAATCAGGAAGAGGTACCGGGCAGGTCGAACCACACCGCCTTGCCCTCCGGGCGGGACAGGCCGTCGTACGGTACGGCGGCGCCGTGGCCCCAGCTGCCGCCGGTGAGGGCGTCGACGAGGTACAGGCCCCGGCCGCCCGTTTCCCACCGTTCCGGCGTCAACTCCCTTATGACCGGCGGGTTTTCATCGCCGTCGTACACCACGACACGGATGCCGTGCGGGTCGGCCGACAGCCACAGGGCAGCGCCGTCGCCCTTGGCGTGCACGCAGGCGTTCGTGATCAGTTCGGAGGTGCAGAGCGTGGCGTCTTCCACGAGCGTGGTGTCGAGTCTCAGTTCGCGGAGCAGGGAGGCGACGAAGTCGCGGGCGATGCGGGGGGATGTTTCGAGGGGTGGGCAGAACAGGGTGTACGTGGGCATGCGGCATCGACTCCGGTGTGGGGTGGGGTGGTTCCGCGCCGTGCGGGTGGCTTCGCCTCGGGTGTCGACGGCCCGGGGTGCGCTTCCAACTGGCGCGGGGCAGGGGTGAGTTGCGGATCAGTGATCGGTGCGACACTGTCCGTGAGGTACGCTGCGACAGTAGCGGTGATAATTACACCATCGCAAGCTCATCGGCTGAACAGCCCCGGATCAGGTGATAAAGAAGGCTCCATGCCACCAAGGACCCACCCCACCGCGCGTCAGCTCCGCCTCGGCGCGGAACTGCGCAAGCTGCGTGAGGCCACGGGCGTGGTGTCCAGTGACGCCGCCAAGGCTCTGGGCACCAGCCAGGCGCAGATCAGCAACATCGAGGCGGGGAAGAACGGAGTCAGCCAGGAGCGGCTGCGCAGACTCGCCGAGATCTACGGCTGTGAGGACGCCCAACTGGTCGACGCCCTGGTCGCGATGGCAACCGATCGGCAGACCGGCTGGTGGGAGGAGTACCGCGGCGTCCTGGCGCCCAAGGCTCTCGACATCGCGGAGATGGAGCACCACGGTTCGGACATCCGCACCTTCCAGGCCGTCCACATCCCCGGGGTTCTTCAGACCGAGGACCACATGCGGGCGGCCTCGATCTTCGCCGAACCCACCCTTTCCGAGGCCACTCGCGAAGCCCACGTGTCCTTCCGGACGAAGCGCCGGGCGGTGCTCGAATCCGGGATCCTCTACGACGCGATCGTCCATGAAGCCGCGCTGCGTATGCGTGTCGGCGGAACCGAGGTCGCCCGCGCCCAGCTTGAACACCTCGTCGAAGCGTCCGAGCGAGAGAACCTCACGATTCGCGTGATCCCTTTCAGCGCCGAGGGTTTCGCCGGGGCCGGGCACCCCATGCAGTACGTCAGCGGAGTCGTCCCCCAACTGGATACCGTTCAGATCGACACGATCCACGGAGCCGAACTCATCGACGCCGTCGCCCAACTCGGCAGCTACAAAGCACGCCTTGAACTCATCGGCAGCGCGGCCCTAGCCGAGGACGCCTCCCTCGCCCTTGTCCGCGACATCGCCCAGAACCTGTGAAAGGCCAGCCATGCACCCCATCATCCAGTGGCAGAAGTCATCGTTCTCCGGAGGCGGCAGCGCCGAGGACTGCCTGGAAATAGCCTCGACCCCGACCGCCATCCACCTCCGCGAAAGCGACCACCCCGCCACGATCCTCACCCCCACCCCCACCGCCCTCCACGCCCTCCTCGCACACATCGCCGACCCCACCCAGGAACCGTGAAGGCAGCCACCCCACCACCCTCCGCAAGCTGGGATAATTTCTAACCAGTCAACATGGGTGAGAGTGGTTAGATTTACCCCCAGCCTCCAGCAACCCCAACCCCCGCACTCCCCCTCCTCGCCCACCGGCGTGATGGTGGAGCCAGCTGCACCCCCAACTGGGCAGCTCACCCCCTCGTGGCGGCAGCCCGGCGACGGCATCGTTGATCTCACAAGGCCAAGGTCAACGATTCGCCGGAAGGAAACCGACCACCATGCCTCACACCGCCGTCTCCCTCACCAAGGACGCCCGTACCGCCCAGCCGTCCCCCGCCCGGCGAACCCCGCACACCACCCCTCGCGTGATGCCCCTCTGGCAGGCGATGGCGCACCTGTTCGCCCCGGCCGACCGCACGGTGCGGCCGTGAACCCCCGCGTCACCCGCCCCTATTGAGACGCGCCCGCCGCACCTCCCACTCCCGTTCGGCCACGGCAAGACCCCGCTCCAGCGTCTCGACGAACCCCGTCCGGGTCACCGTTGCGACCGCTTCGGTACCTGCGGCCGTATCCCCATCGCCGTGCAGCCGGCAGGCGAGGTGGATCCAGTCGCCGTCGGGGAAGGCGTAGGCCCACACGTCGTTGGTGCACTCCCCCCACTCCAGGAAGTCGCAGGCGAAACCCGCCGGACGCGCGCCCGGTGTGCGGAAGCGCCGCAACTCGTCGGTGAGCTCCTTGACCAGCAGGGGCGGGTAGAACGCGTTGTCCCACGTGTTCACCTGCAGCCCGGCGACGAAGACATCGACACACAGCAGTTAGCGGTCCCGAGGTGGAACTCCAACCCGAATCCGGCCCGCGTCCCGAACAACATGCCTGCCTCCCCGACGTCCGCCCCGGCAACCACACATCCACGCCGCCTCGCCCCGACCCTAGTGATCCACTCGCGACGGACAGCCGGGAAAATGCCGGGAAAGCCAGGCCCCCCGAGCCACCCCAAGTGCACCCGGCGTTCACGTCCCCCGCGAAACATGCGCCACATGAGACGTGTCACCCCCGCCCTGGTCCTCGGCATGACCGCGCTGCTGGCCACCCCCTTCGCCGCCCAGGCCGCCCCCGGTAACGGCAGCAGCAACGGCAACGCCCACACCGACAGCTTCGGCACGAAGGCCGTGTACGAGCCGGAGCAGAACTCCCGCTCGTACCAGAAGGCTCCGGCCGGCTTCACCCCCGTCTTCACCGAGAACGTGTCGCGGCACGGGTCCCGTTCCGCGACTGACAGTTCGGACGGCGACCTGATCCTCGCGCTCCTGAACAAGGCGCAGGCCGAGGGGCAACTCACCGCGAAGGGGCGGGAGTTCGGGCCGAAGGCGCAGGCCCTCGAAGCCGCCATGAGCACCGTCGGGTACGGCGACCTCAGCGCGCGCGGCAAGGAGGAGATCCACGACACCGCCGTACGGATGGAGAAGCGGCTGCCGAGTCTCTTCGCGTCGATCGCGAAGAAGAAGGAGCCCATCGACGTCGTCAGTTCGGGGCAGGGCAGGGCCGTCGACAGCGCCAACCTCTACGGCGCCGCCCTCGCCCAGACCGACCCCGGCCTCACCTCCCTCATCGGCGCGACCCGTACCGACAAGGACCTCCTCTACTTCCACAAGGCCGACGGCGGGGCCGCCTACCGCGACTACATCGCCAACGACAAGCGGCTCGCGAGCACCCTCACGTCCGTCACCGACCAGCCGGCCACCCACCGCGTCGCACGCGACGTACTGAAGAAGCTGTTCAAGCCCGCGTTCGTGGACCGGATCACGGCGGGCGAGTTCTCGTCGATCGGCACGGACGTCGAGGCCGCCACCGCCGTCTACAACCTGTACGCCATCGCGCCCGCGATGAGCGAGGAGAGTCCGGGCGGCAAGGGCTGGGGCATGGGCCGGTACATCTCGGCGCGCGACGCCGACTGGTTCGGGTACATCTCCGACGCCGAGGACTTCTACGAGAAGGGGCCGGGCTTCGCGGACAGCGACATCACGTACAAGATGGCGGACGTCCTGCTCGACGACTTCTTCAAGAAGGCCGAGGCCAAGCGCGACGGCACGAGCGACCTGGGCGCCGAACTCCGGTTCACCCACGCCGAGGAGATCATCCCGCTGGCCGCGCTGATGGGCCTGCCGGGGAGTACGAAGGGCGTCACCACGGCCAAGCCGTACACCTACGCCGGGAACTCCTGGCGCGGCGCCTCCGTGGCTCCCCTCGGCTCGAACATCCAGTGGGACGTCTACCGCAAGGGCACCACCTATCTCGTCCGCATGCTCTACAACGAGAAGGAGACGGCGTTCAAGGCCGGCTGCCGTCCCGTCTCCAAGGGCAGCAAGTTCTACGACCTCAACGAGCTGGAGCGCTGCTTCGGGCGCACGGGGTCGGTCGGCTGACCGGCGGCCGCACGCGGAACGGGCGAACGCCCCTCCGGCCCCCGCCCCGCCCCCTCCCTCTCCCACCTCGAACCCGTCAGCCCCGGCCGCGTGGCCCGGTTCCCGGACCGGTCACACCGCCCACCGTGAACCCGATCACCGAACCGCCGCCGTCCCGCCGTAGCGCGAACGGTGCTCCGCCGTGGGCCAGGGCGACCTCGCGGACGATCGAGAGGCCGAGGCCCGACCCGGGGAGGGAACGGGCGTCCGCCGCGCGGTAGAAGCGGTCGAAGATGCGGAAGAGGTCGGTCTCCGAGACTCCGGGGCCTCGGTCGAGGACTTCGACGCGGACCGTGCCGGGGCGGGCCGGGCCGGAGACCGAGATCTCGATCGGGGTCTGGCCCGCCCGGTCGAACTTGGCCGCGTTCTCCACGAGGTTGGAGATCGCGCGCTGGAGCATGCCGGGGCGGCCGTCGGTCGTCGTGTCGCCGCTCGCGCTGACGGTGATGTCGCGGCCGGTGCGGCGACGGGCGAGGCCCGCCACGTCCTCCGCGATGTCGGCGAGGTCGACCTGCTGGGGCGGCTCCGTGTCGGACTGGCCTGCCGCCAGGTCCACCAACTCGTTGACCAGGTCCGTGAGTTCGCGGGCCTCCTGGCTCAGGTCCGCGACCAGTTCCTCGCGGGTGCCGGGCGGCAGTTCGTCCATGCGGCGGAGCAGGGAGATGTTCGTACGGAGGGAGGTCAGCGGGGTGCGCAGTTCGTGGCCCGCGTCCTGGATCAGGCGGCGCTGGTCCTCCTCCGACTGCGCGAGGCGGCCGAGCATACGGTCGAACGCGCGGCCGAGGCGGCCCACCTCGTCGTAGCCGGTGACGGGGACCTGGACGCCGAGACGGCGGGTGCGGGCCACGTCCTCGGCGGCGGCGGTGAGGATGATGAGGCGACGGGTGATGCGCCGGGCCAGCCACCAGCCGCACAGACCGGCCAGCACCACCACGGCCGCCATCAGCACGAACGTCCGCTGCTGCAACGCCCGCAGCAGATCCTCCGTGTCGCTGAACTCCTGCGCGACCTGCACCGCGCCCCGCCCGCCGCCGAGCGAGACGGTCGCGATGCGGTACACGTCCTCGGCGACGGTGACGTCCTTGTGCTCCACCGTCTTCCCGGCCACCCGTTCGCCCGCGATCGCCCGGTCGTCGCCGGTGACGGGCAGCGCCGGGCTGCCGCTGTCGAGGACACCGCCGTCCCGCCCGAGCACCTGCACATCCGTACGCGCGGGCCGCACGATGTCGTGACCGGGCGCGGAGGAGGAGAAGTCGCCGGTCGTCATCTGGTGCGTCCGCACCTCGTCCTGCAGATCCTGTACGACCTGGTCGAACACGGACTCCTGGTCGACGCGGACCAGCCGGGCCGCCGCGCCGTACGACAGCACGCCGACGAGCAGCGTGACCGCCGCGGTCACCGCCGCGAAGGACAGCACGAACGTGGTGCGGAGCGAGACCAGTCTGGGTCGCCGACTCGCCACCAGCCGCCGCAGGCGGCCCACTCAGTCCTCCCGCAGCACGTAACCCACGCCACGCACCGTGTGGATCAGCTGCGGCGCGCCGGGCTCGTCGAGCTTGCGGCGCAGGTAGCCGACGTAGACGGCGAGGTTCTTGGAGCCGGGGCCGAAGTCGTAGCCCCAGATACGGTCGTAGATCGTCGAGTGGTCCAGGACGATGCCCGTGTTGCGGACGAGCAGTTCGAGGAGCTCGAACTCGGTCCGGGTCAGCTCCAGTTCGCGCTCGCCGCGCCAGACGCGGCGCGCCTGGAGGTCCATGCGGAGGCCGGCCGCCGTGATCTGCTTGTCGGCGGACGCTGTCGTCTGCGGGCCTTCCCGTAGTACGTCCATGGAGGCGCCGGAGGTGGTGGACGTGCCGGGGGTTCCGGGGATGCCGTTCGCCGGGACCGGGCTGGTGCGGCGGAGCAGGGCGCGCAGTCTCGCGAAGACCTCTTCCACGTCGAAGGGTTTCACCACGTAGTCGTCGGCGCCCGCGTCCAGACCCGCGATGCGGTCGGCCGTCTCGACCAGGGCGGTCAGCATGAGGATCGGGGTGCGGTCCCCCTCGGCACGCAGCACCCGGCAGACCTGGAGGCCGTCGATGCCGGGCATCATGACGTCGAGAAGCAGCACGTCCGGTGGGGTGCGGTGGGCCTGCGCGAGCGCCTCGACACCGTCGGCGACCGCGGTCACCTGATAGCCCTCCAGGGTCAGGGCCCGCTCCAGGGCATGACGGATGGCACGGTCGTCTTCAGCGAGCAGCACAGTCTGGGGCACGTCAACCAGTGTGCCAAGGCCTCCGGCGGTAGGGCGGTGGGGGCAGGTCTACGATCACCCTTTTTACCTGGCTCTCACCGAGCTGGGCGCAACCCGGGGCGTCCTCCTACCGTCTTCTCACGGTCGGGTGGGCTGGCCGTACCCCTGGGGGCTCCGCCCTCCCACAGCGCGGCACGGACCAGGTTCCGCAGGGCCACGAGCCCCTGGTCGGGATGGGTGTCGAGAACGGCCCCGGTGCGGTTCGCCAGCGGA
>NZ_JBHXME010000136.1:24263-30315 GCF_042721125.1 Streptomyces sp. NPDC058469 | reverse complement strand
GTTCGAGGCGGCCCGCGGGGGACGCGGCCACATCGGACCGGCGCTTCTGTTTGCGCTCCGCCGTCAGCTCAGCTTGTGCACCGCTGTCAGCGGCCCCCGCTGACCCGCCCCTGGAGCAGCCGGGACAGCGCCGAGTGGACGTCGTCCAGGGAGCGTTCCGGCTGGAACGACTGCCAGTCCAGGGCGGCCACCAGGACCATCCCGACCAGCGCTGCCGCGGTCAGCCGGACATCGATCTCAGGGCTGAACTCGCCGCCCGCCACGCCCGCGTGCAGCACGTCCTCGATGGCGGCGTTCACCTGCTGGCGCACCACCATGAGCGTGGGCTGCCAGGCGCGGTTGGTGCGCCACAGCTCGGCCACGTAGAGCTGGGTGAAGGACGGGTAGCGGGCGATGAAGCCGAGGCCCGCGCGGATCATCGCGTCCAGGGCGTCCACCTTGCTGCCGCCGTCCCGGGCCGTCTGCTCGGCGGCCTCCCGCAGCGAGGCGGTGAGGAGGCCCACGCCGTGCCGCAGCAGCTCCTCGAAGAGGACGGACTTGCTGGCGAAGTTGTAGTAGACGGTGCCCTTCGCGACCCCGGCACGCTCGGCGATCTCGTCCACCGTGGTGGCCGAGAAGCCCTGTTCGGCGATGAGTGTGACGGCTGCCTCGTAGAGCTTCTGCCGGGTGGCCTCGCGGCGCGTGCTGCCGCCCGGCGGGGTGCTGCTGCTTTCCATGGGCCTGATTGTCACAGGCCCGGCTCCCGCGCCGGGCACGGGTGCCGAGGTCCTGGGCGAGGTCACAGGCTCAGCTCCGGGTGCAGCCGGTCCAGCGTCCACACCTGGCGGCGGCGCGCCGACAGCGCGGTCAGCGCGAGCGCGCCCGCGGTGAAGGCCACGAGCACCACGCACGCGTGCCACACCGGCCCGAGGCCACCGCCCGTGATGAGCCTCCGCAGGGCCTCGACGATGTAACTCATCGGCAGGAAGGGGTGGATCGCGTTGAAGAAGCCCGGGCTGGTCTGCACGGGATACGTGCCGCCCGCCGACGTCAACTGGAGCATCAGCAGGGCGAGTACGAGGATCCGGCCCGCCGCCCCGAAGTGTGCGTTCAGCCACTGCACGATGGCCGCGAAGCACGCCGTCACCAGGAACAGGAAGCCGACCGTGCCGGCTGCCCGCGCCATCTCCAGGCCGATCGCCCAGTGCAGTACGGCCATCAGGGCCACCGTCTGGAGCACCCCGACCGCCACCACCGGCAGCCACCCCGCGAGCGCGATCCGCCAGGCCGAGGCACCGGCGGCGAGTGCGCGCCGGTTCATGGGGGCGATCAGCATGTAGGCCACCATCGCGCCCACCCACAGGGACAGCGGGATGAAGTACGGGGCGAATCCGGTGCCGTAGTTGGGCGCCTTGTGCAGGTCCTGGGAGGCCAGTTGGACCGGGTCGGCCATGACTCCGGTGCGCTGGTCGCGGTCCTGCTTGTCGTAGTCCGGGATCTGCGCGGCGCCGTCGTGCAGACCGCCGGCCAGCTTCCCGGAGCCGTCGACGAGCTTGTACAGGCCGCCGTTGAGGTCCACGGCACCCGTCCTGAGCTTGGCGACGCCGGTGTCCAGGTCGGCGGCGCCGGTCCTGGCCGTGCCGAGCCCGGTGTGCAGGGTCTTGGCGCCCGCGGCGACCTTCCCGGCGCCGTCGTTCAGCTTGTTGATCCTGGCCACCGCGTCGTCGAGGTCCTCGGAGAGGTGCGGGGCGCGGTCGGCGAGCGCCTGGGCCTGCGTCTGGAGCGTGCCGAGGTTGGCGTCGAGCTTCTTCAGGTCGCCGTTCTGGTCGACGACCAGGCTGTTGACGTCGTCGGCGACCTTCGCCACGTCCGAGGCGGCCGTAGCGGCCTTCTTCAGGTCGGGACAGGCGGCGTCCTTCAGGACGACGGTTTCGCAGCGCGCCCTGTAGACCTCGTCCAGGGTGTCCGAGGCCGCGTGCGCGCCCTTGGCGGCGACCGGGGCCGTCTTCACCAGGACGTCGAGGTTGCCACGGATCGACTTGGCGGAGTCTGCGACGAGTTGGGCGGTGTCCCCGATGGTCTTCTCGTTGTCCTTCAGGAAGGGCCCCACCTTGTCGGCGACCCCGTTGACCGTGTCGGCGAGGGTCTGCGTCCCCGCCGCGACCTGCCGCGAACCGTCCTCCAGGCCGCCCGCGCCCGTGTCCAGCTTCTTCAGGCCCTTGGACAGCTTGCCGCTGCCCTTCTTGGCGTCCTTCAGGCCGTCGGCGAGATCCTTGGAGCCCTCCTCGGCCGTCCCGATGCCCCCCTTCAACTTGTCGGCGCCGTCCGCCGCCTTCACGGTCTGGCCGTGGATGTCGGAGAACGACACGAAGATCCGGTCCAGGAAGGTCCGCGAGGCCTTGGTGGACGCGGCCGACCGCACCTCGCTGAACACCGTCCGGGAGATCTGCCCGACGATGTAGTTGTTCGCGTCGTTCGTCCGCACCTGGAGCGCGCCCGTCTCCGGGGAGTCGCCCGCGCTGGAGGTGACGCGCTCACTGAAGTCGGCCGGCATGGTCAGCGACAAGTAGTACGTGCCGTCCTCGACACCCTTCCGCGCGGTGGCCGCACTCACCTCGTGCCAGTCGAACGTCCCGCTGTCGCGCAGCCCTCGGGTGATGTCGTCGCCCGCCGTGACCTTCTTCCCGTCGGCACTCGCCCCCTTGTCGTCGTTGACGAGCGCCACGGGGATGCGGTCCAGGCGGCCGTACGGGTCCCAGAAGGACCACAGGTACAGGGCGCCGTAGAGCAGCGGCAGCAGCAGGAGGGCGACGAGCGCCGCGCGTGGCAGCTTCCCCCTGCCGAAGCGCTTCAACTCAAGCGCGGCCAGTCTGGGCGCGTGCATCGGCCTTCTCCGTCCCCTCGGTGGACACCGCTACGACAGTCGTTCCGGAATCGGCGAGTGACCTCAACAGCGCCCAGATCTCCGCCCGTTCGGCATCCGAGAGCTTGAGGTCGACGTCGTCGACACCGAGCAGCGCAGGCCGCCCGATGAGCGCCAGTGCGATGGACAGCCGCAATTCCTGCGGCCGTTCCAGATCCCGTACGGCGGTCCGCGCGCCCTTGGGCAGCACCTCGCGGTCGAGCCCGGCGGCGGTCAGCGCCCGCTCGATCCGCAGCCCCGCCTCCACGGCTCGCTCCGTACGCGGCCGCAGCAGCCCGCGTACGGAGTCCCCGAACCGCCGTTGCAGCAGCGCCCGTTCGCGCAGATGCTCCCCGAGGGTCAGTGCCGGGTCGAGGTCGGTGACTCCGGCGACATTCGCCAGCGCGCTGACCCGCCGCACGGCCGCCGACTGCTTCGGGAGCGTGAACTCGCCCACGGCGGCGGTCCCTTCGGACGCCTTCATCCGCCCGGTGAGCGCGAGCAGCAGGCTCGTACGCCCGGACCCGGACGGCCCCTCGACGGCGATCAGCGACCCGGGCCCGGCGTCCAGGGAGATCCCCCGGAACGCCCAGCCGCGCGGCCCCTTGAGCCCGAAGTCCTCGGCCGTGACACCGACCCCACCCACGGTTCCCCGCCCCCTGCCCGCAAACCGAAACTTTTGAACTGACTGGTCAGTGCAAAAAGTAACCCGAACCTTCGATCGAAGCAAAAGCGCAGGTCAGAACGGATTGTCAGTGCCATACCTCACGATGGGCACATACGGCACTACCTGACTGGGCGTGCCGTCACACGACGACAGGAGGTTCGTCATGGCCCACCCGTCCGCAGCCGCCGCCCGTCGGCGCCGCGCCGCCGGCCCTGCCCCCTCACTGACCGGCCCGGCGAGCGACGTGCACCCCGTGCTCCGCCGGGCCACGGCCCCGCCCGCCGCCCTCGACCTCCTCGCCCAGGCCCGTGCGGGACTGGACGAGGCAGCCGTCCTCGAAACGTCGAACGAGCGCTATGCGACGGCCCACTTGGCCGCCCTGCGCACCGCCGCCGCGGTGCTCGCCGCGCGGGTCCACCCGGAACCCGCGAACCGGCGCCGGGCCCGCATCCGCAGTGCCTGGGAAGTCCTCCCCGAGATCGCGCCCGAACTCACCGAGTGGAGCGCCCTGTTCGCCTCCGGTGCCCGGCGCCGCGCCCGGGCCGAGGCGGGCATCCAGGGCGCGGCGACCCGCCGGGACGCCGACGACCTCATACGCGACGTGGCGATGTTCCTGCGCCTGGTCGAGCGGATGCTCGTCCTCCAGCCGGTCCTGCCCCAGCCACGCCAGGACCCGGAGCGGCCGGGGGACCGCGCCGGGTGAACTCCGGTGAGGTGCGGCGCCCATAGGGGCGCGGGGCTGTATCGATATGCGGCTCCGCCGCGTGGTCGCGGCCAGCCCCCACCGGCCCGCAGGTTCATCACCGCTCTACCAGCGGAGCGCGCCGCGCGAGACACATGACCAGGTACGGCACCGGAGGCAATAGGGTGGAGGGCGCCTGAAGCCTTCCCTCCGCCCGCACTCGGGCCGGGGAGGCAGCCCGTTCGCTCCGCCGTGCACAGGCGGTGCCGCGCCGAGGAGTCAACTGCCGTGTCGGACCCGAGCCGCCCCCGCGCCTCCCTCCGTACCGCCGTGGTCTGGGACGTCCTTCAGGACGCCCTCGACCGCCGGGTCAAGGCCACGGGTCGGGACGCGCTGGACGTCCTCGACACCGGAGGCGGCAGCGGTAACTTCGCGGTGCCCGTCGCCCGCCTCGGTCACCGCGTCACCGTCGTCGACCCCAGCCCGAACGCGCTGTTCGCGCTGGAGCGCCGCGCCGCCGAGGCCGGTGTCGCCGACCGCGTGCAGGGCGTCCAGGGCGACGCGCACGGCCTCTTCGACGTGGTCGAGCGCGGCGGCTACGACGCGGTGCTGTGCCACGGCGTCCTGGAGTACGTGGACGACCCCGCCGAGGGCGTCCGCACCGTGGTGGCCGCGCTGCGCCCCGAGGGCGTCCTCAGCCTGCTCGCCGCCGGGCTCGGCGGTGCCGTGCTCGCGCGCGCCCTCGCCGGGCACTTCACGGAGGCCCGCCAGGCACTCGACGACCCGAACGGCCGTTGGGGCGCCGCCGACCCCGTCCCGCACCGTTTCACCGCCGAGCAACTCGCCGCGTTCGTCGAGGGCGCGGGCCTCGACGTCGGCGCCGTGCACGGGGTGCGGGTCTTCGCCGACCTGGTTCCCGGAGTGCTCGTGGACACCGAGCCCGGCGCCCTGGACGCGCTGCTGAAGCTGGAGGCCGCGGCGGCCGAGCTCCCGGCGTTCCATTCGGTGGCCACGCAGCTTCATGTGCTCGGCGAGACGCGGGGTGCCACCGAGGCGTGAGTGGCCTCCCGCGCCGGACCCCTGATCAGGGGCTCGACAGCACATGGAGTACGCCACAGGCCCCCCGATCGGGGGCCCGGCGCCGTATGATCGAGGGAGACCGCCCGGCATGACGGGACGGCCGCTGGGGAATGGAAGATTCAGCGAGCCGGAACGGCCATGGCGGATTCCGGTTGGTCAATTGGCGTAGAGGGGCGGGTTTCACGGGGGCGATTCCCTGCCTATCCTGAAGGGACCCCCCGGGTCGCCCCGGCGACTGCACGATGAGGAGGACTCCGTGCCGCTCTCGGAGCACGAGCAGCGAATGCTCGAGCAGATGGAGCGAGCGCTGTACGCCGAAGATCCCAAGTTCGCGACAGCGCTTGAGGGAAGCGGGCTGCGCACGTACACCCGGCGACGGGTCTACCAGGCGATGGCCGGCTTCCTCGTGGGTATTGCGCTCCTCATGACAGGAATGGTCGCCAAGCAGATTTGGGTCAGCGTGATGGGATTCCTCGTCATGCTGGGCTGTGCGGTGCTCGTCGTGACCGGCTGGCGCAAAGCCCCCAAGCCTGGCGAACAGCCCGCCGCAGGCGCACCGCACGCCCGCAGCCAGGGACGGCAGCGGCGCTCGGTGATGAATCGTATCGAGCAGCGCTGGCAGCGCCGCCGCGACGAGCAACAGGGCGGCCAGTAGCAGCACCCGGCCCCGCAGCGCACGCGGCGCTCCTCAGACACGAGTGAGGGGGTGACCACCGGGACCGGTGGTCCCCCCCGCCCGTAT